>DASYZW010000208.1:0-9733 GCA_035945915.1 Verrucomicrobiia bacterium
GAGATCAGACGAGCTTAAATTCTGGGCGTCATAGGAGGAATAGGACAGATAATCGAGATTGGTCACGTAGGGAACGACACAGTTAATGACGCGCACGTTGTTGTTGCTGTTGTTAAGCATGGCGTCGCGAACCCGATTGCATTCAGCGTAATTGTAGACCCACACATTTGAACAGGTCGTTGCAGCCTTGGCATCGTCCACGGCTTTCTGGCGATTGTTGAGCCAGCCAATCATGCCTTGGACCGTGATCGCCGGCGGATTGGTGGTCCAGCCGTTGACTTCGAGGTAGCCGTCGCCTTCCCAATGGCCAAGATAAAAGGTTTTGCCGGAGTTGTTATAGTTGGTGAGCAGATACTGGGTGAGGGCGTACATTTCCCGATAATCTTTGGCGCCCTGCGTGTTGTTATACCCGCTTTTCCACCAACTGTCTGAATTTTCAAGCGGATAAGCCCATGCGATAATATGACGAAAGGGCATGTCGAACACCTTGTGATAGCTGGGTTCATCGCGCACCAGGGTCAACAGGTTGGTGACATTCGACGGCAACGGTATCCCTTCCTGGCCGGCGGTATTGGAGCCGAGATACAACTTGATGATGTCGCTTCCCATGTTCGTCATCGCCTGCGCGGTTTCGACCAAAATCGTGTTGGTCGTAAAAGGCCCATACATCGCGGCAAAGGTCTCGGTCCCCAGGCGAACGTCATACGAATCGACCTGCGGCAGCGACAGGTTGGTCGCGCTTGATATGGCACTCATCCCCCAAAAAGCCAACGCAATCCCGCACAAACGTTTCAAGGGGATTGCTTTGAACAAACGAGATAAACTGGTTCGATTGGACGTTTCGTTTTTTCTTTGAAACATTAAATTCAATTCCCAGTACTTTCCAAACGGAATGGCATTTACTAATAGGGCCAATTCCCAGTTACGTAGGCCGTCGAGTGCTTGGCTACCCAAATTATATCGATATCACCTCCGCCAGGACCCGTCTCGGAAATTCCGGTTGGTGGTGAGTATTGGTATTGCACGTTTGGAATCGAACCCGGCACCATCCATTTATGAATTTCAACATGGCCATCACAGAATCCAAACGGGCAGACATTTCCATTTTTCGTCGGCACGTTGATCCATTTGGTGGTATAGGCGCTAGTAGGCGGTTGGACCGCGAAAGAGCCGTCATCAATGGAGTCCGGGCTTTCCTCAATAAACATAAATAAATCGGCCGGGCCGGGGTTGTTGATCACCTGGCTTTCCTTGGTGTAGACCAAATACTTCGGTGGTTTCACGTTTACAGGATTTAGCCACGTATCTCCCAGGTTGGGATCATTTTGCGTTGCAGGGTTTGTATAACAACCTATGCCTGCGTTCATCGAATAACTACGGATTCGAGGTGCTCCGATCAGCCCATATTGCTTGCTTTGGTCCAGCGGCGATTTAAAAACCGCAGGATTTTGGATATAGGGCGACAATAGACAGTTGGCGCTCAAGAGGGTCAAATTTGTATCGTCCGTGCCGCCGTTTCCGCCACCGTTAAAATTAAGCCATTGCTGAATCCATCCGTAAAAATTGTCACTCGCCTGGCCTTGCCCGTTGGCAACGTAATACCCGTTATTGTCGCCGGTATACATGACGCCAGCTTGAGCGAATTGCCGCACATTGGCTGCGCTTTGCGCATTTTGCGCCCGCAATTGCGCCGAATGCAACACCGGCATCAGGATCGCCGCCAGGATGGCAATGATGGCGATGACCACAAGAAGTTCAATTAGCGTAAAGGCTGTCGCTATTCTGCTGTTCCGAAAGACAATCCGCGCAGCGTGCCTGCCCGGTACGTTCCTGCTGCTTTTTCCATCTATACTTTGCATTTATCGTTGGCCGGCGGAAATGCGCTGCCACATTTCCGCCGGCATTGTTGTGTCGTTAATATTGCGCTTGGACGCGATAAAACTGTTGTGCGCCGCTCAGCGTGTTGGTGTAAGGCGATGTCGCCCCGTTGACATTGTTATACGGACCGTTCAACTGGCTGGCCGATTGCAGTGTGCCCGCGGGCCACGTCAGAATTGCATTGTTGCCGGAGACATGGATCGTCAGCGTGATCGGCAGGACAATCGTGTTGGTAACGGTGGAATAGGTCGAGAACGTGCTGTTGTTGGCAACAGTTTGATAGTCCGCCCAAACCCAGTTTGAGTCGTCAATACCCCCGTGGATGCGCGCCTCATCAATGAGTCCGTTGAATGGGAATGAACCGCCGGTGAACCGGCCCAGATTCATGTCGTTGTTGGTCGGGAAGTCGGTTGTGACTCCGCCGCTTCCAGAGCCTGACAATGGCTCAGGAGTACCGTCAACATAGAACTGGATCGTCCCGAGATTGCGATTCACCGCAGCCGTTACCAAATGCCATTGGTTGGGAGTGACGAGGCCGGTTGCTGTCTCAGGTTGCGCGCCGTCGGTGCCAAATAGCAGGGCGCCGTCGGCGGGGTTGCCGGTCCCGTTATAATAATCATTGATAAACAACACTGCCTCGGCTGTGCTGTAGCCGCCGGGTCCGTTGCACCACACGCCCTGGATATTCACTTCGGTCGGGGCCAAATTCACCCATGCGGACTCGGTGAACTGGTTGCCCAGGTTGACGTTTCCGGCATCGAGGTAATTCCCGGAACCATTGAACCGCTCAGCATAACCGACAATGCCTTGCTCCGGAGTCGGCGCGCTGCCGGCCAGCGCCGGATAATTGGTCGTGCTGTCTTCGTACGGGAAGCCGCTTTCCTTCAGGTGATAGACCACGTCATATCCTGGCACGCCGAGGAAGGAGGCTGGTTCCCACACTGAGCTGTTAGTCGTATAGGCAGGGGCCGTTGTGTCGTTTGGATTGCCCCAATACGCCCAGATGAAGTTGTTGGTGCCTCCGGAAAGGGCCGGCACCTGCACCCAGATACTGGAAACACCGTTGCTGTCGTTCCATTGATCCACTTCATAGGGCAGTTGATTGGACCCTGTGCTATCGGCAAAGCGCAGGTCGCTTCCATTGTTCCCGGCAAACTCCGAGTACGAGAACCCGACGAGGTTCGTGCTTAAGCGCACCAACGCCGGGAAGTATTGGAGTGTTTCGGAATTCGTATAGCCGCTAAAGGCAATCTTAAGACGGCTATTGAAGTTGGTTGGAGTCAGCGAGGAGAGCCCAACAACACCCACGACCGTAGCCGTGCTGCTGACCGTTGGGGTGCCTGCGCTGTAGATATTTGTCACAGTGCAATAGTAAGAATTCGTTCCGAGCAAAGCGCCGAAGCTATAGGTTGAGTTGGTCGCTCCCGCAATGTTCGAGCCGTCCTGATACCACTGATAGTGAAGCGGCGGCGTGCCCGAGGCCTGGAACGACAGCGTTACCGGGTACGCAACGTAGGTGACTATGTTTGTCGGCTGAATGTCCTGCACGATCTGAGGCGCCTCAGTAACGGTCAGGGTCCCGCTACCGGTCACTGATCCATACAGATTCCCCACAGTGACACTATAAGTCCCTGCTTGAGACGGCTGCACGTTGGTCAAGGCCAAGGTCGCGTTGGTTCCCCACGGGATCGTTCCGCTGGGGCCGGACCATTGATAACCGAGCGGTTGAGTTCCGCCCTGGACGACTGCGGTAAAGATGGCCGTGGCACTTTGATTAGTGGTGAGGTTCGATGGCTGCACCTGGACACCGGTCGGGGCAAAGCCCGCGGAATAATAATCCGCCGCAACCTGCGAGGCGCTCAATGCCTTATTGTAAACCGACACATCATCAATCAATCCGAAGAACTGGAAATCATAGTTCGCCGGACTGAAATTACTCGATTCACGCGCGCCGATGGTCATCGGCATCGTTGATGCCAATATGCCGCTTCCGGGCGCAATCGTTCCGCTGGCGAGCAGGCTGCCGTCGAGATACAGGTAAACGTGTCCGCCGGCCTCATCGCAAACACCAACGACGTGATGCCACAGGCCGTCGCTATTGATCAACTTGGTGCTGCTGGCTGCGGAGACGGTTCCCGCCGCGTTGCGGACGAAGAACCGTAAATCGCCGGCGGCGGTCGCCCCGGTATCCAGGACAAATTGTTCACCACCATTGCCATAGCCAAGGCCCACGATACAATTACCCGGGTTTGACGCGCTGAAACCGGTTTGCTGGACCCACGCCTCAACGCTGAATTCGGCATTGCTTCCATTGGGCGTGCTGAAGTTGGGATACGGCGCAAGGTCATTCGCCATGCTGTTCGCCGTGCTCGCGGCGCCGAAATAGACCGAGGTTTCGCTGGGATCGCTGTTCACCGAGTTCTGCGAAGTATATCCCGGAAGCCCCTGGTATCCCGACGTGTTGGTATACGCAGCATTCAAGCCGCCCACATAATCATAAGCTGTATTTACTCCATTCGGTTCGTCGAGACGGTAATAGGAGAGTGGACCGTTGGCCAACACCTGGACTGGATATGGCGCCGTCGGGTCGGCCAACACGGTGATGGCAATCGGAGTAATATAATTCGTCCCCAACGCATTAGTAATCGTGCAACCATAGACGGAGTTGGTGGCGATATTGCTTACAATGTAGGTTGAATTAGTCGCGCCAGGAATTGCCGTCCCGCCCACGCTCCACTGATATTGCGGAGTAACTCCGCTCGCGGTGACATACAAAACAGGACTTGAATTGGAAAAGATTTCAAGCTGCGACAGGCTTTGCGCGGTAATCACTGGCGGGCCATAGACCGTCACGTTTACCACTGAGCTGGTGACCGAACCGTAAGCGCTGGAAGCGATGAGATAATAGCTGCCGGAGTTTGTCGCCGCCGCCGGATTAAAGCTGAGGCTGGAATTGGTCTGGCCGGATATCGCCACGCCGTTAGTGCCGTACCATTGATACATGACACTGCTGCCGCGGATTCCCGTCGTAACCGTTACGGTTTGGCCCTGATTGGCTGTAACTGAAGAAACCGGCTCCTGCCCGATATATGGCGGCACGCCCGCGGCATTGAACAGGGACTGAATCTGCGCGGCTGAAAGCGCATTCGTAAAGTACGACACCTGGGCTATATTGCCATCGAGGGTCCGAATCGAATTGGGCGGGCCGCCCCACGTCGGATAGGTGTATTGCGGATCTCCGCCCAGCAGAAGATCATCGGGGGTGCCGACGATATTAATGCCAGCCGGGTTGCTGGCGGTGAGGGCCAGCGCGCTGTCCAGATAGAGAAACTCATTGGTGCCGTCAGAAACGCCGGCGACCATGTGCCAGTTGCCGTCGTTAAACGCAAAATTGTTGGTGATGACCTGCGCCGCGGTGGTGAACTGCAATTCAGGACCGGGTCCCGCATTAAAATGGTTTTCACCCGTAGGCGTGTTCTGACCCAAAGACAGCCGATACGAACTATCGCTGTGTCCCACGATTTCCTGGAAACGAGCCGGATTATCGGCAGGCCCCGTTTGATACCAGGCAACGACTGTCATCGGAACGGCGCCCGTCGGGTTGAGCGACGAGGGAAGATTGCTATTGCCCACGTCTACCGCGCCGAGCCACCCGTTGATCGCCACGCTCTTGCTGTTTGAACCAAATCCGGCATACGGCGGACCGGCCACGCCAGGCGTTGTGCCCGGCTGATAAACCGCGCTTGCCGCGGCGCCAAGAGTTCCGTAATTCGTAGCCACCGGAAACGATGCGCTCGGATAGCCGGCGTTGGTCTGGATTTGGCTGTCGTTCATGCGAAGGTAAATCGTCGGACTGTCGGCCAAAACTGCATTCGTGTAGCTGGATACACTCGTGTCAGCCTGAAAATGCGCCAAAACGCGAGTGGAGGACAAGGCCTGGTTGTAAATGGCCACTTCCGCAAGGCCGCCCCAAAAAGCGTTGCCATAAGAAACCGGTTCAACGGGGCCGGCGCCAATAATTAATGGCGAGGTGGGATCCACCACGTACGTCAGTCCCTTGCCATTCGCGGGAATCGTCACCGTGTTGCCCGCCTGAACGCCGTTGGTGTACATGGTTTCCACCCCGTTGTTCAGCGTGCACACAACATGCACCCATTGGCCAACCTGCAACGTATGAGGGCTGTCTAATTCATGAGCCTTGTAACCGACTCCATTGGTCACGTAACAATTGAAGAAGAAAAAGTTCTGATAACAACCCAGGGTAAAACCGTCCCAGCCGCTGCTGGGACCGCCGTAAAACTGGTTCGTCGGATTCGGCCCGCCAATGTTCATGGTCGACTCACCGCCCTCGCTGACGATGCTCAGCAGGCCGCTGCTAATGGTGCCCATATTCACCCACGCCTCGACCGAAAACGGTTCAGTAATGGTTACCGCGGCGTTAGCCACGCCGTTAGTGCGGCGCGGCATGATGATATATTGGCCCTGGGTCTTTTGGCAGTTCAACGCCTGGTCGCCGCTGATCGGCCCGCTCTCCATGGCGATGTTGTTGGTCAGGTACCATTGATTGCCTGATTGCTGATACCAGCCGCCGTAATAGCCATTGCCCGCCGGGCCCGTCGAACCGCTGTTGGTCGCGATCAAATTCAGTATCTGCGGCGGCTGCGCCGTTTCATTTAACGGCCAGTACGCAGCAGGATTCAAATTCATGACCGCATTTGAATAAGTTTGCGCCCAGGTCGAGACGCAGGTCCCCAGAATGAGAACAATTCCGAGAAGCCGGGCCAGTGTGCTTTTTTGCATAATGTTTATTTGGTTAACGTTTCGGCGATAGCAAGTTCAGGTGAATTAACGGTGTGATTCGCAATGAAACTTCGCTCGCTTGAAGCAACTCTGCGCCCGGTCCTCCGTGCGTGAGGACAATCCAAGCTCCTGCAGCGATTCGATGTGTCATTGTAAATCTTTTACCACGTGTGCGTAATTCTCGAAATCCCCTTTTATGGTCAAAATCAGTGACAAATCCGAAACGATGGGTGTTTTCATCCCCCGTATGGGGGATAAACGGCAAAAAAAATAACCACCAGGGCTAATTTGAGCCACTCCTGCCGCTTCAGTTGCGCAGGTATTTTACCACGGCTTCAGTTCGGGAGCGCACGTGCAGCTTGTCGTATATGTTTTTGAGGTGAGACCGCACGGTTTCGAAGCTAATCGCTAGCGCGTCCGCAATTTCTTTGTAACGGTAACCTTTCGACAGCAGCCTTAGAATTTCCTCCTCGCGCTTGGAAAGTGTTTCGTCGTGCGGCGACGCCTCCTTGTGCTTATGAAAATATTCCACGACGGTGCGCGCAATTTTGCCGGACATCGGCGAGGCCCCGCTGTAAACCTCCTGGATGGCGTTGAGCAATTCCGACGGTGAGGTCCGTTTGACGAGATAACCGCTCGCGCCCGCGACCAGGGATTGAAACACCTTTTCATCGTCCTCATACATCGTCAGCATGAGAATGAGCGTTTTCGGCAATTGCGCTTTCAGCTTTCGCACGCATTCAATGCCGGTCATCCCGGGCAGATTGATGTCCATGAGAACGACATCCGGTTTTTTGAACGCGATGTCCACTAAGGCTTCCTCGCCGCTGGAATGAGTGCTGATGCACCGGATGTTTTCCGTCCCATTAATCAGCACGCTCAGGCTTTCGCGCACCCGGCGATCATCTTCCACAATGGCAACGGTAATTGGCATAACAGTTCATTCTTCAACGTCGGCGGCTTTGTCCGAGTGTACCCGAACCCGCAGGCGAATGCGAGTCCCGTGATGCGGTCCGCTCGAAATGTCAAACTCGCCGCCAATCTCACGAATCCGGCTCTTCATATTTGACAATCCGTTTCTGGAACCGCTCGCGCCATTATCGGAAAATCCCACGCCATCGTCTTCAATGCAGATTTCAAGCGCGCGACCATCCACGGAAATTTTCAAGCGCGCCTCCGAGGCTCGCGAATGCTTGGCAATGTTATTGAACGCCTCTTTGGAGGTCAGAAATAAATTGTGGCGCACGTCGGCCGGAAGCGGCCACGACGGGAGGCCCGAAGGTATGTCCAAAAGGCAGCGGACCTCGGTTGGCTGGAAAAACTCTTCCGCATAGGCGGCCAAATACAGCCCGAGCTTTTTCACCGTGTCATTTCGGGGATTCACCATCCACACCATTTCATCCAGCGTCTGGGCCAGCTCGCGCGCCGTATCGCAAATTCTGTCCACATGGGGTACGGCCGCGCTGTTGCCGCCCGAGGCGCGCCGGGCAAATTCTCCCAGCAGCCCGATCTGCGTCAAGCCAGCGCCAATCTGGTCGTGCATGTCCCGCGCAATGCGCCCGCGCTCGCGCTCAATGGCGTGCCGTTGTTCCAGCATGATAAATTTTCGCTGCATCCGCCGGCGCACCGCATACAGCGTCAGGCCGCCGGCCGCCGCTATGATCATCAGCCCCGTCAATCCGCGCACCCAGAATCTTTGCCAGTAGTGTGGCTCGATAATGACGTCTATCACGGCTCCTGCTTCATTCCAAACCCCGTCTTTGTTGCAAGCGATCACTTCGAACCGGTAGCGTCCCGGCGGAAGATTGTTGTAGTAGGCCACGCGCCGTATTCCAGCGTCCACCCAAGTGGGATCCACCCCGT
Source organism: Verrucomicrobiia bacterium (assembly GCA_035945915.1). Lineage (GTDB taxonomy): Bacteria > Verrucomicrobiota > Verrucomicrobiia > Limisphaerales > UBA11358 > UBA11358. The sequence continues at coordinate 8,542 of DASYZW010000208.1, forward strand.
CCAATCGATATTTAAAACGGCAATTTTCCGGGGTTGAAAAACCAATGGCCGCGTACTGGAACTCCAGTTCGCCGCGGCCGGGCCGAATCCGGAGCGGTTCCGACCGCCGGGCCAAAACCGACGTCGCGCCCGCCAGTTCCATCGTGCCGTCATCAATCGCTTTTTCATCGGCGGCCACCGACTCGATAAACACCGATGGCGGCTCTTCATCTATTTTTATCGTTTTCGGATCCACGACCGCCAATCCCTTGCTGGTTGGGAACCAGATGCGCCCGTCGTGAGATTTCCAGATTGACGGTTTGCCCTCGCCGTTGCATTGCGGCGCTTCCATGCCGTCATTTTTACCATAGGCGAGGCTGACGATGTTTTCGAGTTTCCCATTGTCGTATGCGTCGAGGTCTCTTCCGCGGACGCGGAAAACACCCCGGGAAGAACTCATCCAAAGCCAGCCATGATCCTCCAGCACGCCCAAAATTTCATCGCTAAAGAGGCCCTGGCGCGTGGTGTACGCGGCAAAGCGGCCATTGCGGAAACGTACCAATCCTCCGCCCGCCGTGCCGATCCAGAGATTGTCATCTTCGTCCGCAAATAAAGCCGTCAACCCGTTGTTCGGCAGCCCGTCACTGGCGGTAAACACCGTCAATTGGCCCTCCTGCCAGCGGGCCAGCTCATTTTGCGCCGCGAACCAAAGCGCGCCTGAACTGTCCTCGCAAATGTCACGGACGCTTTGGTTGGTCATGCTTTCGGTCACCTCATTGCCAAAACATTTCCCGTCTTTGAAACAACTCACGCCATGATCGGTGCCGGCCCAAAGATACCCCTGGGAATCCTGGTAGAGCGCGCGGAGGCCGCCATTAATCAATCCGTCCCGCCAGGTGTAATGAGTCGTCTTTCCATCTTTGATGCGTGTCAATCCGCCGTCATAGTCGGCGCCCGCCCATAAGGCGCCGTCACGTCCTTCCCAAAGTGACAGGATCAAATTCTGCGAAACATTGGTCGACGGCGGCGCGCAGGCGCTGATTTTCTCCCCCTGTAATTCGTTAATCCCTCCGCCCCAGGTGCCGATCCAAATATTTTCATTCGTATCATCGATCACCGACATGACGTTGTTGTAGGTAAGCCCCTGCTCCCGGGTATAGGTGAAGAATTTCTCAGGGGTAAGCCGGGTCAGACCGTCCCTGGAACCGGCCCA
>DASYZW010000209.1:0-5550 GCA_035945915.1 Verrucomicrobiia bacterium
TATCGCGTTTTTTGATACCGGCGATTGGGTCCGCAGCGCCCGCGCTGACCGCGACCAACCCGTGATTTTTGCCCCCGAGTGGTCCTCGCAAGCCACCCCGGACGGCGGCCATTCCGTCAATATCGGAAAATAAATTTCAGGGCATTTCAAAGGCCCGATTGCTTCGTTTGCGGCTCCGGCTGGATGACTTTCTTTGATTCCAATTTGTCCAGCTTGGGCGCAATCACAATCTGGCAATAACCGGCGTTCTCGTTATTGTCGTAATACTTCTGGTGATAATCCTCCGCGGGATAAAATTTCTTGAGCGGCACGATGTCTGTGACGATGGGGTGTTTGAAATTTTGCTGCGCCACGAGTTTGGACTGCTCCGCTTCGAGCTGCTGCTTTTTATCGCGATACAAGATGATGGACCGATAGGACGTGCCGATGTCCGCGCCCTGGCGATTCAACGTGGTCGGATCATGCGCCTGCCAAAAGACGTTAAGCAATTGCGCATAGGTGACTTTGGACGGGTCGAAAACGATTTCGGTCACTTCGGCATGGCCGGTGGTTTCGGTGCAAACCTGTTCGTAAGTGGGGTCGGGCGTGGTCCCGCCGGCGAAACCGCTGGTAACGGAAATGACGCCGGGCACGCGTTCAAAAACGGCTTCCATGCACCAGAAACAACCGCCGCCAAAATCCGCGATTTCAGTTTTATTGGTATCCATAGCGCTTAAGCCCTCCGTGAAGACGGACACATTGAACATACCCGCGACAATCAACAAGTAAAGGCCGTGTTTCATAAGAGCCAGCGGTTTGACAGCGGATTACGTGAAAACGTTGAATTGAAACGTTGTTGAAGCGTCGACCCGTCAAGTCCAGGTTACGCTGTCGGGAAGGGTGTTGCAGCAGGATTGTCCAACTGCCTGGCTGACAGGCCATTCGAGAACGTGGTCTGGCATTTCTCTTGCTTTAAAACGCCTGAAACTGGCAGGCAAAACCCGGATTAATTTTAAATGCGCTCAAAATTATTGGCAATTCTCACCGTCTTCGCGGTCGTGCTTTCCGCCGTTGCCGACGAAACATTTCCAGCCCTCGAGGCAAACGGTCATCTTTATAAAAATGTCACCGTCACGACGGTGACGGCGAGTGATATTTATTTCACCTACGACGGCGGCATGGGCAACGCCCGGCTGGCAGACCTTTCGCCCGAGCTGCAGCAGCGATTTCACTATGATCCCGACACTGCCGCCGCGCAGGAACAGCAGCAGGCCCGGGCGAACGCCAATTACCTCGCCGACCGCCCGGCGCAATGGGGCACGGATTTGACCGCGGCGTTAAACCAGGCGCGCTCCGGGAACCGGTGCGTGTTGATGGATTTTACCGGCTCGGATTGGTGTCCCTGGTGCATGAAACTGGACCAGGACGTGTTTTCCACGCCGCAATTCGCCGGATTCGCGAATAGTAAACTGGTTTTGGTGCGTGTCGATTTTCCCCACAACCTCCGGCAAAGCGAGGATCTGCGGCAGGCGAACGCGGGGCTGGCGAGCCGCTTCAATGTGGATTCGTACCCGACCTGTATTTTGTTGGATTCGTCCGGCAAGGAACTCGGACGCCAGAACGGTTACGCCGAGGGCGGTCCGCAGGCATTCATCGAACGGCTGGAACGCTTTAGTCCAATGCTGGCCAAAGCGACGTCGTCCGACACCGATCCTGGCTCCGCCGCAACTGCCCCGGCCACAGATCCGGACCCGAGTGCGCCGGTCGCGGGCGCTATCGGGTCCGCGCTGCCGCAGTGGGCGCCGAAGATTGGCCGGAACTGGGGCTGGATCGCGCCTATTTCCGCGGGCCTGGCAATTCTTTTGACCGGAGGGGTCATCAGCCGGAAATCGGCGTGACCTTGCCGGCGCGATCGGCACACAAATGACGAAGAAAGACGCCTGTGCGAGGCAATCCAAAGATTTATTCCGAGCATTGACTGTGTATGGTTAGACTTGTTCCCAAGCCTACATACTGAACGTGTATTGAACTTGATTTAAGTTTTAGATTTCGGAGAGAAAATTCGAAATACGCGGAGTGGAGTGGAGGCGATGACAAAATCCCTTCACTGTTGCAATTCACGCCACAGAAGCCTAAGATCTCGTTGCGATTGTTCCTCATTCGAAAAGGCCTGCGGTTCTCACTGGAACGCATCGAATTTTCAAATCCTGTTTTCAACCGCGCCCGACCCGGTCTCCGGGGCGGAAATATCGGTTGAAATATCATGTTACATCCCAAAATTATTCAAGGCGGAATGGGCGCGGGAGTCTCGGACTGGCGTTTGGCCCGCGCGGTTTCACAAACGGGCCATCTGGGTGTTGTTTCCGGCACCGCCCTGGCGGTGATCTTCGCGCGGCGGCTGCAAATCGGCGATCCCGGCGGTCACATGCGCCGCGCGCTGGCGGAATTTCCGGTGCCCGGCATTGCCGCCAAAGTGCTCGCGGACTACTTCATTCCCGGCGGCAAGGCTGCCCATGCGCCGTTCAAACTCACGCCCTTGCCCGGCCTCGAGCTCAGCCCGGATTACACAGCGCTCACGGTTGCGGCGAATTTTGCCGAGGTATTTTTGGCAAAGGCAGGCCATGACGGCCTGGTGGGAATCAACTTTTTGGAAAAAATCCAATTTCCAACGCTGCCCTCGATCTACGGCGCGATGCTCGCGGGCGTGGATTACGTGCTGATGGGCGCGGGCATTCCCCGGGCGATACCCGGCGTGCTCGATTTGCTGGCACGCGGCCAAACCGCCACGTTGAAAATGGACGTTGAAGGCGCGCTTTCCGGCGAGGAGTTTCATTCCACGTTTGACCCGGCGGCCTTTTGCGGCGGTCCGGTCCGGCAGCTAAAACGGCCTCACTTTCTCGGGATCATCGCGTCGGCCACGCTGGCCATGACCCTCGCCCGAAAATCGAGCGGGCAGGTTGACGGCTTTGTCGTCGAAGGCGAGACCGCCGGCGGCCACAATGCGCCCCCGCGCGGCCCAATGCAATTGAACGCCGCGGGCGAACCCATCTACGGGCCGCGCGACGTGGCCGACCTCGACAAAATTCGGGAATTGGGTCTTCCCTTCTGGCTGGCTGGTTCGTATGGAGCCGCGGGCAAACTGGAAGAGGCGTTGCGCCTCGGCGCGGCCGGCATCCAGGTCGGGACTGCGTTCGCCTTCTGCGAGGAATCCGGCGTGCGCGACGATCTCAAGCAGCAAATCTTCGCCCTGAGCCGCGAGGGCGCGCTCCGTGTCTTCACGGATCCTTTGGCGTCGCCGACCGGTTTTCCGTTCAAGGTCGTGCAACTGCCGGGCACGCTCTCGGACGCCGCATCCCGGAGCCGTCTTTGCGATCTTGGATTTTTACGGCGATCCTACCGCAAAGCCGACGGCGCAATCGGCTATCGCTGTCCCGCCGAACCGGTGGACGACTACGTCCGCAAAGGCGGCGCCGCGGAGGAAACCCGGGGCCGGATTTGCGTGTGCAACGGGCTGCTGGCGACGATTGGTTTGGGCCACTCGGAGTTTGAAAAAAGCTTTTCCCTGCCGCTCGTCACCGCCGGCAATGAGATCGCGCGCATCGCGAGTTTTCTGCGCCCGGGAAAAAACTCCTATAGCGCCGCCGACGTTGTCGGTCTGTTGCTGGGGCAGGCGACCGCGGATTTATAGTTATTCCTCGTACCTGCGTGGCAGCGGACATCAGTCCGCTCAAACCCGTACCGCCTCCGCGTGAAAGAATCCAACTTGCAGGCGCCGACGTTAGGAGGCCCTAACGGCCTTCTGAAAACCTTTGCGCGTGGCGTCCATTGCGTGAGATTCTCCCCGGTATCCCCCGGCCAAAGCCGCCGTCTCGTTTACACCCCCTTTCAAAATGCGGAAATCTCAAATCCCCAATAGACACGGCCATTTTCGCGCTCTCGCCTTCCGTTTTTCCGCTCGTTTACACGTTTACTTTCATACACAAATGAAATGTGCGGAATCTCACTCGTAGGCGTCGAGGTGACGAGACTCTAACTCACCTCGAACCACTGCCACCGATCACCCACAGGATTCAGTTAGAAACCCCTCACATCCTGCCGGCAATGCGCGCTTGCGTCCTGGGCTGCGGTGGCCGTGACACGAACCCCGAAAGCTTTCGGGGCTCCTTTCGTATCTCTCGGCGCTCATGGCACTGCCTTGACTGCTTTCTCAAAACCTTGCGCGTAATCAATGTGCCAAGCGGTAAAACTGGGCTCGATTGGTTGGAGAAACCCGAATTTGGTTCTGAAGGTTGGCGAAGTTTAGTGAGGGCGTGTTCGTCATGCCGGTCCAAGTCCTCAGATCTCCGCTTTCTTCGGGAGCAAAATTGGTTGATGGAATCAGCCAGGAGAGCAACAAATCGGGGCCGGCTGCCGTGACATTTAGCGAGGGTGGTTGGATGAATTGTGATTTGAATATGGCGCCGCTGTCCCCATCCGAATTGTTGTCTGACATGGCAACGGCGAATAGTGTGCCCCCGTCCGCCGAGCAGGCCACGCCCGCCCAATTTTCGCTTGAATTAGTGGTCCATGACGCGCCGGCATTTGTCGAAACAAATAGCGGTCCGGATACGAATCCGCCCGCCGCGGCCATCAGGGTTTGGCCGGCCCCTGAAGAGGCGACAAAGCTCCAGGAAGATTCTGGCAAGGATGTTGGAGTCCAGGTAGCGCCGGAGTTTGTTGACGAATAGATGAAACCCTGGTTTCCGCCCGGCTGCGCAGCGTACATGAGCAGACGGTTTCCATCGGCCGACGAAGCGATGTATTGGGACGGGCTGGCAAATGAATAACTTGGCGGGGCGGTGGTCATCACCGTCCACGATGTTCCAAAATTGGTTGAGTAACAAAGCTGTTCGGGACCGGTAACAAAAATTTTTCTGCCGTCGGCGGACATAGCCGCGCCGCACGCGAATGTCAGACTATTCGAAGTCCAGGTGATCCCTGAATTTGTGGAGCAGAAAATAGACCCGCCAATATTGAGTTGTGAATTATAGGGCTGCGCTGCAGCCAGTATTTTGCCATCCGCGGACATCGCCACCGAGCCCCAATACAAGGCCGGTAAATTGTTTGAAGTCCAATTCACGCCGGCATTGGTCGACAAAAATACTCCGCTGAACATGGGGCTGCCCTCGTACTCGGCTGCCGCCATTAATTTTGTGCCATCGGCCGACGATGCCACAGAAGCCCAGTATCCATTCAGCGTCACGTTGGTCGTCCACGTCGACCCGGCATTGGTCGAAACATATAGGAAGCCCGGATATCTTCCCGCGATCACGGTTTGGCCATTGGCGGACGACGCGACGCATAACCAATCGTTCGAGCCGGGCCCCGTCAATCGCCAGGTTTGCGCAAGGGCGATTTGCGCCGTGAAGGACAACACCATGGCCGTCGCACAGAAAAAGAATATTCTCATATATCTGCTGCCCGATTTTATCTGAATCCGCCTGTTTAAGTGTCAGTAATACAAGCAGATATCGGGCCACGCAGAAGGGCCGGAGCGGTGCTTATTTAGCCGGCTCGGGCCACACGTCTTTG
>DASYZW010000210.1:0-4964 GCA_035945915.1 Verrucomicrobiia bacterium
TTTCATATTCGTAATTAAATCACAGTTTAACCTTCCGCAGCCGCAGGGCATTGCAGATGACCGAGACGGAGCTCAGGCTCATCGCGGCACCGGCAATGATCGGGCTGAGCAGCCAACCGAAGAACGGATAAAGCACCCCCGCCGCAACCGGAATACCCAGCGCGTTGTAGAGAAAGGCGAAGATCAGGTTCTGTCGGATGTTCCGCAGGGTGGCGCGACTGAGGCGAATCGCCTTGGCGATGCCACGAAGGTCGCCTCGCACGAGCGTGATGCCCGCGCTTTGCATGACCACGTCGGTGCCGGTGCCCATGGCAATGCCGACTTCAGCTTCGCTGAGGGCGGGGGCGTCGTTGATACCGTCACCAGCCATCGCAACGTGTTTACCTTCCGCGCGCAGCTTTTTGACATGCTCGACTTTACCGGCAGGTTCGATCTCCGCTTCCACCGCATCAAGACCGAGTTGCTTCGCCACGGCGTCCGCAGTGCGACGGTTGTCGCCGGTGAGCATGATGAGTTTCAAACCGAGAGCGTGAAGTTCCTTGATGGCTTCGGCAGTGGTGGATTTGATCGGGTCGGCGACGGCAAGAATTCCAGCCGGCTTGCCGTCTATGGCGACGAACATCGCAGTCTTGCCTTCTTCTTGAAGTTTTACCGCCGACGCTTCGAGTGGCTCCAAGCCGGCAATCTTTTCGTTCCGCAGGAAATCCGGTTTGCCAATCATCACCGCGCGACCGGAGATATTGCCGGCAACTCCACCGGCCGTTACCGAACGAAAGTCTTTCACGTCAGCGAGGGGGAGGCTTTGATCTTTCGCGCCCCGCACAATCGCGGCGGCGAGCGGGTGTTCGCTGTTCTGCTCCAGTGAGGCGGCGAGACGCAGGAATTCCTTCGCGTCGAGACCGCCAGCAGGCAGGACATCCACGAGCTTGGGTTTGCCCTCGGTGAGCGTGCCCGTCTTGTCCACGACGAGCGTGGTGACTTTCTCCAGCCGTTCGAGCGCCTCGGCATTTTTCACGAGCACGCCGAGTTGCGCGCCGCGTCCGACGCCGACCATGATGGACATGGGCGTGGCCAGACCGAGGGCGCATGGGCAAGCAATGATGAGCACCGCGACGGCGTTGACTATGGCGTGCGCAAGCCTTGGCTCCGGTCCCAGCCACATCCAGACGATGAAGGTGATCACTGAAACCGCCAGCACTGCTGGCACAAAGATGGCCGCGACTTTGTCGGCGAGACCCTGAATGGGCGCGCGGCTGCGCTGGGCTTCGGCCACCATTTTCACGATCTGCCCGAGCAACGTGTCGTTGCCCACCCGCTCGGCCCGCATGACGAAACTGCCCGTGCCGTTGACCGTGCCACCCGTCACCTTGTCGCCGACGGCCTTTTCCACCGGGAGCGGTTCGCCGGTGATCATGGATTCTTCCACGCTGGAGTGGCCTTCGACCACCGCGCCATCCACGGGCACTTTGTCACCGGGCACCACGCGTAACCAGTCGCCGACTTTCACCTGGTCGAGCGGGACTTCATGATCGCCACCGTCGGCAACTTGCCGCGCGGTGGGCGGGGCGAAGTTGAGCAACGCTTTGATCGCGCTGCCCGTGCGGCTGCGGGCGCGGAGTTCGAGCACCTGACCGAGCAGCACCAAAACCGTGACCATCGCGGCGGCCTCAAAATAAATGCCGACCTTGCCCTCGTGTTGCATCGTGGGTGGGAACAGGCCGGGCGCCAGCATCGCCACGGCGCTAAAGACGAAGGCCGCCCCCACGCCGATGGCGATCAGCGTGAACATGTTCAAGTGAAGTGTCACGACGGAGCGCCAGCCGCGTTGGAAGAATGGCCAACCTGCCCAGCAGACCACGGGTGCTGTGAGCGCAAATTGCAGCCAGCGCGAGGCGTCGCCATTCACCCAGGGCTGTCTGCCGAGCGCCGGGATCAGGTGCGACATCGCGAGGACAAATACCGGCACTCCCAGCCCGGTGCCGATCCAGAAGCGCCTCGTCATGTCATGGAGCTCGGCGTTCTCACCTTCAACCGGGTTGGCGGTTGCCGCCATCGGTTCCAGTGTCATGCCGCACTTGGGGCAATTGCCGGGATTGTCCTGCTGCACTTCAGGGTGCATCGGGCAGGTGTAGATGGTTTTGCCCGGCGTGTGGTTCTTATCCACAGCAGCTTCCAGATTTATTCTCCAGCTTGGCACCGGCAGGTGTGGAGAGAAACTTTTGCCGACAATGGTCGCTGCAAAAGTAAAAAGTTTTCCATCGCGGTCGGCGTGGAGGGCGGTAGCCTCGTCCACGGTCATTCCGCAGATGGGGTCTTTGGTCACGGATTTCGATTCTTTCATAGTCATGTTTCTTTCTTGGTTAAAAGTTCACTTCACAGGCGGGTCGAGAACGCACGATTATTTCTTGGACAACTTGCCAATCACGACGGCGAGCAGGACTATGACCGCTACGCCGATCACCGTCCAAATCCACATCCCGCCGCCCGCCCATCCACCCATCCATCCGTTAGTTTGGTTCATCATATTCCCACTTTCAGCATGGTTCATGGTTTTCCGCTGGTTTTGTTCACCATGTTGGTGTGAATCGTCATATTCCCGCCGTCAATGCGGTTCGTCATGTTGGCATGCTTCATCATATTGGTTTGATTCATCATGTTCCCACCGACTGCGCCGTGCATCATGTTGGTGTGATTCACCATGTTGGTCCCCGTCATCATTTTCCCGTCCATCATCTAATGCTCGCCGCCTTTCATTGGCATCATTGGTTCGTCTGCGGCGGTCGCTGTGCTTGGCAGCCATGTGGCCAGTGTCAATGCGAGGGCGAAGCTTGAACTGAGGAGGAGGTTTGTGTTCGTTTGGTTTTTCATATTCTTTTGCTTTCTTTTATTGTTTGCTGTTGGCGTCCGGCAGACAGTGTATTTGAGAAATCGGTTGCACCGCGATCAGCATGTGTGCCAACACTCAATCTGCGGTGGCAAGGAGAACTTCGCAATGGGGTGTAACACTAGCGTCAAGCAGTCTTAGTGAATGCGTGACTTGGACAGATACACAAAACCGAGCGTGCAATCATCAGTTCTTCATCCGTGCGAATCACGCGAACGGTGACGCGGCTGGAGTTTTTGGAAATCACCGTCACAGTCTTCGCGTTGCGTGACTTATCCAATTCGATGCCGAGAAATTTCAAGCCTTCGCAGATGCTAGCACGGACAACTGGCGCATTTTCGCCGATGCCACCGGCGAAGACGAGCGTGTCCAATCCATCGAGCGCGGCGGCATAGGAGCCAATCCATTTTTTCGCCTGATAACAAAACAACGCCACGGCTTCCGCCGCACGCACATCGTGCTTTTCGTGGTTGAGCAAATCTCTCATGTCGGAACTCGTTTCTGAAACGCCGAGCAGCCCGGACTCGTGATTCACCATTTTGTAAAATTGTGGCGTGGTCATTTTTTCCGTGCGCGCGAGATACGGCGCGAGGCCGGGGTCTAAATCCCCGGAGCGCGTGCTCATCACCAGTCCCGCCGTCGGCGTGAAGCACATGCTCGTATCAATGCTTTTACCATTGCGCACGGCGGCGAGGCTCGCGCCGTTGCCGAGATGGGCGAGAATCACGCGACCTTTTTTTGCTGACGGATCGCCCAAGCGCGCGAGTTCTTCCATCAGATAGGCGTAAGACAAACCGTGAAAACCATAGCGCTGAATTCCCTTGGCATCGAAGCGGCGTGGAATCGGCAGCAGCTTGGCCACGCGCGGCATGGTTTGGTGAAACGCCGTGTCAAAGCACGCCACTTGCGGCAGTTTCGGATGACGCTGGCGAAGCACCTCAATAAGTTCAATCTCGCGTGGCAAATGATCCGGGTCGTTCGGACTGATGCGACGCAGTTCATCCAATAATTTTTTTGTGACAATCTCCGGCTCGGTGTGTTTCATCCCATGAACCACCCGATGTCCCACGCTTTTTACTGATTGGAAATCAATTTGCTTTTCGAGCCAGTCTATCAGGGAATTCGCCGCTGATTTATGATCGGCAGCGGTAAGTTTGCGACACGCCCCCGTTTTTCCATCCGCATTAAATGTCAGATTCGTTCCTCTCAAACCGATGCGATCAATCTTTCCATAAAGTTTTCGCTTCAGCGGTTCGCCCACTTGATAGAGCGCAAATTTGATGCTCGAAGAGCCGCCGTTGACTGTCAGGATGGATGGTGTTTCGTTCATGCTGCGATGTCCAATCCGAGCAAAGCCAATTTCGTGCAAGTGGATTTATAGTCCGTGTGAAGAATGCTCCGAATTCCCAGACTCTCCGCAACTTGGACGAACAGCGGCGTGTTTTCGATATAGATTATATTTCGGACTGGAGTCTGGGCGATGTCGAGCGCCAGCTTGAAAATATCCGTGTCCGGTTTTCGGAGATGAACGAAGCAGGAGGAAATAAACGCATCCACAAACCCGGCCAGCTTAAATTGTCGAATCCGATACGCATTCAATTCACGCGATTCGTTGCTGACGACGATAATCTTGAATCCATATTTGGCTTTCAGTTTGCAGATTAGTTCAATCATCCCGGCGTAAGGCTTCGACTGCGCGAACATGAAGCGTTGAAACTCGGCGCGGGTGAACGGACGTTTTTCATAGAAGACCACCCGGTCTAAATATTCGTCAAAAGTAATTTTATCTTCTTCGTGAGTTTCAAAATTCAAGCCATGCCGCTCTTCCATCCCGGCCCAATCCAGCTTAAAATGTTTCGCCGCGCGTTTGCGGGCATGATGATCCCAGCCGTTGGTGAGCAGCACACCGCCGATGTCGAGGAATAGGGTTGTGATCGGGATGATTTTTTTCATGGGGTCGGTGTGTGGGAGGTCGGCTGAACGGGTTTCGTCATGGCCTGATACATCATTTCCTCACTGATGAACGGTGCGCCAAGCAGTTCGTAACCTGCGGTTAGTTTTTCGTTCACTTTCCGCGCGA
>DASYZW010000211.1:0-2842 GCA_035945915.1 Verrucomicrobiia bacterium
GCACTTTCGAACAGGTGCACGATTATATGGACCATCTCTACGTCCGGTTCACTTCCTTTCCGACGAATGTGGACGTCTCAACCATTGACGGCATCGACGGGTTTCAGTTTGACGGCAACTCTTTTGAAAGTCCTGACATCCTTGGCGTGACCGAGCCGTACACCACCAACGGAGTGAAGCGTTATAAAATCGGACTTCTTACCGGGGAGCCGCTGTCGCAGCTCGAGGAAACCTGCGCCCACGAATTGTCGCACGCCTGGGTGGGCGAAAACGTTTCGCCCGAGCGCCACGGACGCATTGACCGCGACGCCGAAGAAGGCTTTTGCGAAATGATGGGATATTTGGTGATGGATGCCATGGGCGAAGAAGGCGAAAAAAAGCGCGTCCTCGAAAACGCCTACACGCGCGGCCAGGTGGAGCTGTTTGTCGCGGCAGAACAGGAATACGGCTTCGACGAAATCCTGGATTGGATGCAATACGGCGTGACCGGCCGCCTTGAGGAAGGCCATTTGGATGAAGTCCGCGACGTCGAAATGCCGCAGTCTGAGACCGTCGCGAAGTTTGAGCCGCGCGCCGAACGTGTCGCGCGCCCGCCGTCCGCGCCCGCCCGACTGCAGCTTCAGGGCATCATGTGGGGCGGGATGCCCTCGGCCATCATCAACGGCAGTTCATTTTTCGCGGGCGACAGGCAGAAAGTGCCCCTGGGACGGACCCGGGTCACCGTCCAATGCGTGAGGATCGCCAAAACTTCCGTGGAAATCCGAAACCTGGATTCAGGAGAGGATCTGCGGTTGGATCTTTCCTCAAATCATTGAAATACATTGAAATAAAATCAGGAAAATACCAATGAATCGAAATATAAAAGTTTATCTGCTCGTCGGAACGGCCGTCCTCATTTTCATCGCCTCAGTGGTTGTGATCATCGGGGCGGCGCTTTATTTCCACATCTTTAGGATTGCCAATAGCGTAACCGGGGGCGGCTGACGCCAAATTAGCCCCCGGGCCGCGCCCGGGCGCGTGATCGCCCGGCGAAGCCGCCTGAATTCCTCGCAATGGCCTAAAAACGACGTAAAAAGGCCCAAAAAAAACCTCGCTCACAGTTGCCAAAACTCGAATTTTGAGCAAGATTGGATTGCGGACTATGCCGGACTCGCTCAAGCAGAAGTTTTTGAAAGGCCAGTTACTGCTGGACAGCGGTCAATTAATCGGTTCGTTTTTTCAGCGAACTGTCATCCTAGTCTGTCAACACGACGCCGAAGGGGCCTTCGGCCTGGTTCTCAACCGCTCCACCGGCAGCAAAGTCGGGGACGTCATTGTTGCCGACCTGCCGGAAGCCCTCAAAGACGCGCAGCTTTATCTGGGCGGGCCGGTCCAGCCGGGCGCCTTAAGTTTCCTGCACTCAGACAATTTCATTCCGGACGCCAACGTCTTCCCGAACCTCAATCTCGGCCATTCGCTGGATGATTTGATGGAAATTGGCGAATCCTTTTCGGTGGGCAAAAAAGTGAAAATGTTCGCCGGCTACGCGGGCTGGTCTCCCGGCCAGCTCGAGGATGAAATGAAGCGCAAATCCTGGCTGACGTATCCCGCGTCGCTGGAACTCGTTTTCGAAACACCCTCCGATGATCTCTGGCAAAAAATCCTCCATGCCAAAGGCGGCTGGCGAAACAAATTGCTGTCTCAAATGCCGGAAAACCTTTCGTGGAATTGATGAACAATTGTTTTCATGCCCGCGGCGCCGAGGCATATCGTCGCGCGATGAAAATCAAACGTCGCACGGCGCTTGAAGCTCAATTTGCCGGCTTCCTGTCCGCCGCCTCATGGCTTAAACGGTTATTAGTGCGACTCAAGATCCCTCTCGACCTGTTGTCGCAGCCGGAAGGGCGCCCGCATGGTCCCTCGCCGTACACGCTGTGGTAACGGGATGGGGAGTTTGTAAAATGTGACGCGGATCGGTTCGAAGCCCAGGCCGTAACTCTACCCGTTCATTTGCGAGGTGGATTTTTCAGTTTCCGGTAGCGCCCGGCCGCTGCCTCCCTCACCATCTCCGCATGACACATCGACGCTGGCTGCGCATCATTCCCGTCGCGCTCGTGGCGTACACGATTTCGTATGTGGACCGGACAAATGTCTCGCTCGCGTTTGATCCGAAAATATCCACGATGTTGCGCGACCTGGCGATGGACGACCGGATGAAAGGCCAGGCCGCGGGAATTTTCTTCCTTGGGTACGTGCTCTTCCAGGCCACCGGCGGTTACCTGGCGAATCGTTGGAGCGCGAGAAAGTTAGTGAGTCTTTGTCTCGTGTTTTGGGGCGCCTGCGCCATTGGATGCGGCCTGGCAAAAACGTTCACGCAATTCGAAGCCATGCGTTTCCTGCTGGGCGCGGCCGAGAGCAGCGTTTACCCGGCCATCGTGGTCCTGCTGGCGCATTGGTTTCCCCGGGGCGAACGCGCCCGCGCCAACGCCGCGTGGAATTTGTGCCAGCCGCTTGCCGTCGCAGCCTCCGCGCCGGTCACGGGCTGGTTGCTGGGGGCGTATGGCTGGAAAACGATGCTGATTCTCGAAGGCTTTCTGCCTTTTTTCTGGCTGCCGCTCTGGTGGTTTTTTATCAGCGACCACCCGCGGGAAGCGAAATGGATTTCGGCGGAGGAACGCGAATTTTTGGAGACCACGTTACAACGCGAAGAGGCCGAGCTCGAACCGCCCGCGAAAGTCGCTGTTTGGAAGTGGTTACTGCACTGGCAAATTCCGGTGATGATGTTAATCAATTTTCTCCACAACTCCCAGGCCTACGGCTGTATGACGTTCTTTACCGATGGACTGAAGGCGCGGCATTTCAG
>DASYZW010000212.1:0-3568 GCA_035945915.1 Verrucomicrobiia bacterium
GGGTTCGTCGCGAAAGTATGCAATCAGCGCAAAACTGTCAAGAACTTTACCGGGCATGGCGATCCTCCAGCTCCTTCTCAAGCTTTTGGTGTTCCGCCCATTCCTCGGCAAATCGTTTCTCGCCCGCCTTGCGTTTGAGGATGCCGCGGCCCCGCCGGATCAGGGCGGCCGTGACCGGCTTAATCAATATCCCCTCATCCGTGGCCTGAACCACGGCTCGGGTGCCCTCCTCGATTTCGAAGGCGGTGCGAAGCCGACGCGGAATGACGACCTGACCTTTTGTTCCAAAGCTTACGGTCTCGACAGAGTGTGACTTCATTGTAAAAGCATACTGTAATGAAAAAGTATGTCAATAATAAAATGTATTACTTACATACTGGGATTTAATCCCGATAATTCATGCCTGCATGGGCACCAGGGAAATTTAGAGTGTGATTTGGGGTCTCCCGCCCACAGTCTAAAGTCTCACCGTCCACAGTCCGCGCGCTGCGCGCCGCGAGCGGGCTTCATCCGCGAATTACGCGAACCCCGAACGCGATCGCCGGAAAATTTAACCGCATAGATCGCAGAAAACGCAAAAAATACACGGAATTTCCTCACGCGAAGGCCACCCGCAGGCGTCGAGGTAACGAGACTCTAACTAACATCGAACCACAGCCACCGATCAAACCACAGAATTTCACTGCCAAAGCGCGCTCGCCTCCTGGAGCAACGGTGGCGGTGACACAAACCCCGAAAGCTTTCGGCGCTCCTTTCGTCACTCGTCACTCTCGTTCACTCCTCTCACTCCGCGCGCGCGACACTCATGGCACTCCCGGCGCTCATGCTCACTTCTTTATCGGGTCCCCAAGATTTTCCAGCCTGTCGTTGTGCCGGACATTGATGAGTTCGCCGCGAAAAGGTCGAATGCCTGAACCGACGGGCAGGCCGTCCCAGAGACAATTCGTTTTCCACAGGAAATCCGGTTGATAGCCAAAAAGCCCGCGGATGATGGTTTCGGCAAAGGAACCGCCGTTGCTCGCGTTGTACGTTTGATGGCTGTTGGGGCTGCCGCCCCGGGCGGTAATGCGGGCCAGGGCATCCGGTTCCCGACTGGACAGCTCGCGCGATTGCGAGAACGGCCCCTCTTCCGTCACCCAGGCACATCGATGCAATACGTCCAGCGCCTTGTCGTACTCGCCGAATTCGCAGAAGGTCGCCGCCGTTTCCGCCGGCCACGCGCAAAAAGCGCCCATTGGACCGTGATCGGGACGATTCGACTGGGCCGCGGCGACGTCACTGAGCGATTGCGCGCGCATCCAATGGTCCGTCAATAATTCGCGCTCCACAATATCCGTCATTTCATCGCGCATTTTCGGAGTCAGATCATTCGGAATCGTCAGGCCGATCGTCGCAAAATCAAACACGTGGCGGACCTGGACGCGCGAACCATCATTGTGCAGCGCGTCCCAAACGCCCTGGCCGGGTTCATACAAAGCCAGCACCGCCGGCAGCAATTGCGCGGCTTTGGCCCGCAGTTCAACCGCGCGGGCCGTATTTCCCTCCGCATCCTCAATGTCCGCCACGCGTCGCATCATCCACACGTTGGCCGCGTTGAACGAGGCGACTTCGTTGATGTAAGTCGGCACGCATTCCAGCAGGTTGGCTTTGCCGCCGTAATCGGCCAATGTTTGTCCCGGCTTTACCAGCGATTCCCAGTGTGTCGCGATCGCGTCCATGTGTTCGAGCGCCGTTTTATCGCCGATTTTTTCGGAGAGAAAAGCGCGGTCGCCGGTGACGTTCAGATAATCGTTCAGTAAAATGAAAATCGAATAATCGTTGGCGCTGTACCATGGCCCCTCCAGTTCGCCGGTCAAATATTCCTCGGCGTAACCGTTGTAGATGCCGCGCGCCAGCCAGGATCGAAGGCAATTCTTGAGAGTCACCGGGTCCAAAAGGGCGAACACCGTCGCCCATTCCCGGGTGTCCCAGAAATACATCATCGTGCAATTGCTTTCGGGCGTGTTGCTCACATACACCCTCGGCGCCACCGGAAAGCCCGTGCGCATGACGCTTAACAGCGAGAGCGCGCTCATGTAATACACGCGCCTCAGTTGCTTATCCGGCGTGACCAGGATCGGCAGGTTTCCTGAAAACACTGAATTATGCGGCGTGAACATGGCATCGAACCGCTGCTGCCAATCCGTTGCCGCCTCGGCGAAGGACGCATCAAACTGTTTCGCCCATAAAACGCCAAATCCCGATGCATCCACGGAATTGGTGCCGATGGCCAGGGCATAATTGATTGTCGTGCTCGCCCCCGGTTTTAGCGTCAGATGCCAGAGCGCAAAATGTCCCTGTGTCGACAACTCATCCGGCATTTGCTCGAAGCTGAAGCAGTTGGCAAGGCCATCGGTCGAATCATCGAACAATAGAAACTGCCGGCTGTTTTGCGGCGCTGATACGGTAAAGCGTCTCGCCGCATCTTTGGGCCGGGGCACGCCCCATGCCCAGTGTTCGTGCCGGGACGTTGCCGCGGACATCGTGATTTTTAGTTCAAAGGCCCGTGCCTTTGTACCATTGTTTTTCAAAGCAATATGAAACAAGAGTCCTCGCTGTCCGTATGGCATTCGAACGGCAGTTTCGATACCCAGGCTGCCTGCGCTGGCCCGCCGCAACACCTGATACGCGTACCATCGCGTTTGCTCAAGCGCCGGTTCCTGCCCGTCGATCCATAGCGCGCCGGTATCACCGGTCATGGTGATGGGAGGAAAACTCAGGTTGCCGATTCCCACCGCATCCCAGGTGGCCTTGCCGGAGCCAAGCGAATTATTAAGGGCGGGAAGGGAAAGCAAATTGGACGCGATTTCCCATTTTCCCGCCAGATCGTCCAGGCGCGGGACATCGGCGAGGGTTTTCCCGCTAATCGATTGCGACTGTAAAAGTCCCGGCCAAATAATTGAAAGTACAATTACTGCAACAAACCAGGGGTAGATGGATCTCACGAGGTCAATTTTGGCATGAAAGAGGCTATCTCCAAAAGCGGGATTTTCGAATTTTCTCCGGAAAACGACGGGGTAATTGGCGCGTTGCGCCGATAGGGTGGAACGGGCAATCCGTGTGATACAGCGTCCGGGGTTTTGCAACGTCCGACGCTTGGACGGATCGGTTGGGGCGAGGCGCCCCGCCAACAGGCTGGCTGCCTGTTCCACCCTTTCCTCGCCGGAATTTTCGAAAACTCCCGGGTTTATAACGTCATGCCATTGCAATGCCAATTGAGTGAGCGCTCCACGGCGCGCCCTCACGAAATCCATTCCGCAAAGCGGAACACCGGCTCGCTTTATATAAGCGATTGTCTCAAATCCCTCTTAGCCTGCGTGGTTTTTGTACAATTGTCTTTTGCCGTGGCCGCGCGGGCGGACGATTGCGGCATCTGCGGCCAACACATCAACGGCACCATTTACCTGATGACCGATGCGGTCACCGGACATCAGGTCGAAGTCTGTTCCAATTGCACCATGCTGCCGCGCTGTTTCATTTGCCAGATGCCGGTCAAAGATGGCGGCGTCCATTTGCCGGACGGACGGTG
>DASYZW010000213.1:0-2346 GCA_035945915.1 Verrucomicrobiia bacterium
AGCGCCGTTGGCATCAACAAACAGGGCGGCCTTTTTTCCGATGGCTTTTCGCGCGGTGCGTACGCGGTCAGGATCCGCTTCCCCGTCGCGACCGACCTTCATCTTCACCATCGAGATGCCTTCGCCAACCCAATTTTCGAATTGTGCGCGCAACTGTTTATCGGTGTATGAGGTGAATCCGCCGCTGCCGTAAACCGGGATTTTGTCGCGGACGGCGCCCAGGAGCCTGACGAGCGGTGTGCCGAGCAACCGGGCCTTCAGGTCCCAGAGTGCCATGTCCACCGCGGCGATCGCCGTTGCGGCAATGCCTCGCTTCCCAAAGTTGCGGACGGCTGCGTTCATTTGTTCCCAATGCAAATGATTGTCCAGTGCGTCCCGGCCGCAAATGAGGGCAAAGAACTTCTGCCGGATCAATGGCACGCAACTCTCGTGCGAGTAGGTATAACCAAGCCCGCGCGTTTTTCCCGCGCTCAGCCGGACGCAGACGAGCGTCGTGGAATCCCATTCGGCCGTGCCGTCAGATTCAGGAAGGTCCGTGGGCACCGTGAAGGCGCCCACGTCGCAATGATCAATGGTTTCATTCAATTGGGCAAAGTCACGCGGCCATTCGTTGCGAATGGACGCCTTCGGCAAATTCTTCAATCATTTTCGAATTGAAGGCCGGCAGGTCGTCGGGCGAACGGCTGGTGACCAGGCCGTTGTCCACGACCACTTCCTGGTCCACCCATTGCGCCCCGGCATTTTTCAAATCGGTTTTGATGCTGGCGAATGAGGTCATTTTCCGGCCCCGGACCACGTCCGCTTCAATCAACAGTTGGGGTCCGTGGCAAATGGCCGCCACCGGCTTGCCGCTTTCAAAAAAGGCTTTCACAAACTGCACGGCGGCGGGTTCGCGGCGCAGATGATCGGGATTAATCACGCCCCCGGGAAGCACCAACGCGTCAAATTCCTCGGCCCGCGCCTGGTCCAGCGGCAGGTCCACTTTCACCTTTTTACCCCAGTCGGTGTAGTCCCAGCCCTTGATCGAGTCCTTGCCCGGTGAAACAATTTTCACGTCCGCATCCGCTTTCTTTAACGCCTCGAGCGGGGACAACAATTCATCCTGTTCAAAGCCGTCCGTCGCGAGGATGGCCACCTTTTTACCTTTAAGATTTTGATAGCTTGGATTCATAAATTTTTAAATGTTCGTTAATGTGGCAGGTAACTTTCGATTCCGTCTTTGAAAGATTGTCGTATCGCATGGCCGCGCTCAGGGTCGCCGTGCAACATGGCGCTTATAAAATGGCGGGCCTGCTTGACCGTGATGTGAGGCGGCAACGGGGGCACTTCGGGGTCGGTATGGGCATCCACCACAACCGGCCGGTCTGATTTCAGCGCGTCAATCCACGCGGTCGCCACGTCTCCTGGCCGGTTCAGCCGGATGCCGTTGAGCCCGAGCATCTCCGCGTAGGTTGCGTACGGAAAATCCGGCAGATTTTGGGAGGTTTCAAATTTCGGATCGCCGCTCAGCACCCGCTGTTCCCAGGTGACCTGGTTCAAGTCATGGTTATTCAAGACCAAAATGATCAGCCGCGGGTCTCGCCACTTCCGCCAGTATTTGGCGATTGTTACAAGTTCGCCGATCCCGTTCATTTGCATCGCGCCGTCGCCCACCAGGGCATAGACCACCCGGTTGGGAAACGCGAATTTGGCCGCGATAGCGTAAGGCACGCCGGCGCCCATCGTGGCCAGGGTGCCGGAGAGCGACGCCATCATTCCGGGCCGGATCTTCAAATCGCGCGCGAACCAATTGGCCGCTGATCCTGAATCCGAACATAAAATGCAATTGTCGGGCAGGCGCGGCGAGAGTTCCCAAAACACGCGCTGCGGATTGAGTGGATTTGCGTCATTCATCGCGCGCGCCTCCAGGACTTTCCACCATGCCTCCACGCCGCGCTCGATGCCTTCGCGCCATGAGCGGTCGTCCTTCTTTTTCAGCAATGGCATCAGGGCGCGCAAGGTCTCGGCGCTGTCGCCCGCAAGGCATACCTCGGCCGGATAGCGCAGGCTTAACATTCGCTGGTCGATGTCAATCTGGACGCATCGCGCCTTGCCTTCCTTCGGCAAAAATTCCGAATAGGGAAAGCTGGTGCCAATCATAAATAACGTATCGCAATCCATCATCATGTCCCAGCTCGGCTTGGTGCCGAGCAGGCCGATGGAACCGGTCACAAACGGCAATTCGTCTGGCAACGCTGCCTTGCCCAGAAGGGCCTTGGCGATGCCGGCGCCCAGGAGATCGGCCGCCTCGATGACTTCCTTCCCCGCATGCATCGCCCCGGCGCCAATTAAAATGGCAACCCGCCG
>DASYZW010000214.1:0-4396 GCA_035945915.1 Verrucomicrobiia bacterium
TTTTCTTTCTGAGCATTCTCTGGCCGAACTGGCCGCCAAAATCGGCATCACTGACCGCCAGTTGCGCCGGGTTTTCCAGTCCGAATTTGGCGTTGCGCCGGTCGAATTTTCCCAAACGCAACGACTGCTCCTGGCGAAACAACTTCTGACGGATTCCACGATGCCGGTCACGATGGTCGCATATGCCAGCGGGTTCAAAAGCCTGCGGCGATTCAACGCCCTGCTAAAGCAACGCTATCGCTTGACGCCGACGGAGTTTCGAAAACAGCAGAAAAATGGAGCTGCGCGGAACTTCGCGGAATTCCGATTCCGGCTGTATTACCGGCCGCCGTTCGATTGGGAGCGGCTTCTCGGTTTTCTTTCGCAACGCGTGATTCCCCGCGTTGAAGAGGTGCGGAATGGCGCGTATTTTCGGACGGTCCAAATCAACAGGCAAAACCAGGTCATCACAGGTCATCTCGAAGTGAGCCATGATGAGGAAAAGCACGTGCTCAATGTGCGCCTTTCAGATTCCCTGTTGCCGGTTTGCGCGCCGATTCTCGAACGGCTAAAGCGGCTTTTTGATTTGCAGGCAGACCCGTTGGTCATTAATTCCGTTTTGGGAAAGTTTGCTGAACGACGGCCCGGCCTGCGGCTTCCTGGAAGTTTCGACGGTTTTGAAATGGCTGTTCGCGCGGTTCTTGGGCAGCAAATATCCGTTACCGCCGCCTCCACGCTGGCCGGACGCCTCGCCCTGCGTTTTGGCGAACCCCTGTCGATTCCGCCGGTTTCTCCGGTTGCCGCGCTGGATCGCTTGTTTCCCACGCCTCAAAAGCTTGCCTCCGCAACCGTCGGTGAAATCGGCCGGCTGGGGATTCCCGGCCGGCGCGCGAAAACTTTGATCGCATTGTCCCGGGCGGTCGCCGACGGCGCTTTGAGCCTGGAGCCCGGCAATCGCATAGAGGATACATTCAAGGAACTCCATAAGATTCCAGGCATCGGAGAATGGACGGTGCAGTACATTGCGATGCGCGCGCTTTCGTGGCCGGATGCATTTCCACACACGGACCTTGGCGTCAGAAAGGCCATGGCGACCGAAAGACCGGATGAAGTTTTAAGGCTCGCCGAGAAATGGCGGCCCTGGCGCGCCTACGCCACGTTGCATCTTTGGGCGGATTTAACTGAAAGGACAAAATTATGAAATCATACACACACCTGAAAACAAAAGCGTTGGGCGACCTTTTACTTGTCGCCACGACCACGCATTTGGTTGGCATTTATTTCTCGAACCAAAAGCAAGGTCCAATACCGTCGGAAGATTGGGAATTGAATCCGGATCACCCGGTCCTTCGGCAAGCCGGGCTGGAAATACGGGAATATCTCGATGGCAAAAGGACACGCTTTTCTATTCCCATATTGTTTGAAGGAACACGATTTCAGCACGAAATCTGGCGCCAAATCGCGTTAATTCCGTTTGGCCAAACAATTACTTACAGCGAGTTGGCCCGCCGGGCAAATGCGCCAAAAGCCGTTCGGGCCGCGGGAGCGGCGACCGGAAAAAACCCATTGGGAATCATTGTCCCATGCCATCGCGTTGTTGGCAAAAACGGGGATTTAACGGGATTCGCCGGCGGCCTGGACCGAAAGGAATGCCTGCTCAATATTGAAGCGGGCCCTCAACAGTTGGGGTTTTCGAGGTCTTAGCGGCTATCATCCAACTTGCGAAGGGCGAAGGTGTACGCGCCAATCGCAATCGCTTCGCTTGTGCCCAGGCGCGAGATCCCGACGCCAATTCGCTGCAATGAATCGTATTTTATTTTTCGTTTCGAGCCGGGGACGCTGATGGAGCGGGTTTGTCCTTTGAGAAATTTCTTCAATTGCGCCGGGTTTTCGAGGTTAAAGGCCGGCTGAGGGAGGCGGCGGAAAGCGTCGCCGTTTGGGGCCACGTACGAATCATTCAATTCCGCGATGAGGGCCGGCAGAAACAACCGCCAGCCTTTGGACAAACCGCCGCCAATGACCGCCAGGCCGTCAATTAAAGTCAGCGCATTGGCCATCGCGTTGCCGGCGACTTCGCCCATTCGCCGGTATGCCTCGATGGCCGCGGCGCGTTTGCCGGGCATTTCTCCGACCGCGATCTGTTCGATCAAGCGCGGGTCGGGGGATTCGGAAAAAGGAATTCCGGCTTCCTCCGCGTAAACACGGCGGATTGCCCGGATACTGACTCCTTCTTCGACATTTGTTTTGGCGAGGAATTTATGCCGGGTAAGCCAGATTTGCGAGGCGTTCGAATTATCGCCGGCAAACAGTTCTCCATTGTGCGTGAGACCGCCGCCAAAACCGGTGCCGAGAGTCACCCCGAACAGGTTTCTAAAACGCTTTGGGCTTCCGGCCTTTTCGAGCAAGCCGTTAACGTAGGGCAGAAAACCGGCAATGGCTTCGCCGTAAGCGAATAGTTCCCCGTCGTTGTTGATCGAAACGGGGATGCGAAATGTTTGTTCCAACATCGGTCCCAACGCCACACCGCCGCGGAACGCCGGAAGGTTTGGAAGGTCGCCGATAATGCCGGCGGGATAATCAGCCGGGCCGGGAAAGGCAAAACTAATGGCGACCGGCGGGCGGGGACAGCGCTTTTTGATCTCGGTGAATCCGGCAACGATATTTGCCAGGCACTTTTTTAAATCATCGCCGTTACTGGGGGTGGTAACCGTGTCTGTGATGCGTTTGTTCCCGCGCATGGCGGAAAAGCGAAAGCTCGTGCCGCCCGCGTCGAGCGTCATCACGATGCGTGAGTCGTGGTCGTAACCGGCCATTTTAATAAAACCGCCTTAGGCCGGAACCGTTTGCCGTCCGCGTCCGATTTTATGGCCTTTCCAACCGTAGAAGCCCACGTAAGCGTAAGCAACCAGCGGAATAATAAAAGCGGGTCGCAGGTCGTGGGCGACATCAGCCACTACGCCCATCAACGGAGGCAAAACTGCGCCGCCCAAAACTGCCATGACCAATAGCGATGAAACCTGGCTTTTCAGAGCGCCCATGCCATCAAGCGCCAGGGAGAAAATATTCGGCCAACCGATCGAAGTGAAAAGGCCGACGCCGACGACGCACCACACGGCTGCTTTTCCGCCGACGAGGAGAGCGATTGCGAGAAGCACCACAATCGTTGAGCAAAAGATAACAAGGGTGCGGTCGGCCAGCGCCCGCCCGAATTGAAATAGAACCCAGCACAGCGCGACCAAGGGAAGATAAACTTGGAACATGCTCCAGTTTTGCGCGAAGTTGGATTTCCAGAGTCCCAGGACGTCGCTCAGGCTCGAGCCTCCATGCATCGCGTCCAGCGGCGCGCTGATGGCGGCCCAGAGAAACAAATACGCCAGGAGCGGAACAACAATGAGCAACAGTTGCTTTTTGGCCTTTTGCATTTCACTCAACTCGATTGCACCCATGAAACGTCCGATCAGCATGCCGCCCCAAAAAAGAGACACATAGTTTTTGGCGTCGATTGCGCTCATTGCGGCGACGTTTTTCTGGCCGAGGAAATTGATGATGGAACTGCCGATCGAAACCTCGCCGCCCACGTACATAAAAATGGCGAGAACTCCGAGAACGACGTGTGGATACCTGAGTGCCCCGGCGCCCGCTTCGACTTTGCCTTCACCCACGTGCGGCAGGTGAATCATGAAGAAAATCGCCGCCAAAACCAAAAAGGCGATGCAGAACATGAGGTAGGGGACTTTAACGGAATCGGCGCCCTGCACATTTGCCCTGGCGAAATATTGAAATATGAGAAAGCCGCCAATGAGCGGCCCGGTGGTTGTCCCGAGAGAATTGAATGCCTGGGAAAGGTTAAGCCGGCTGGAGGCGGTTCGTTCGGGCCCTAAAATGGTGACGTACGGGTTGGCCGCAATCTGGAGCATGGCGAAGCCGACGCCGACGATAAACAACCCAACGAGAAAAAGCGGGTAAGAGACCATCGTGGCCGCGGGCCAAAACAATCCGCTGCCAAGGGCCGAAAGCAATAACCCGATGATAACGCCGTTTTTATACCCGATTTTTGCGATGGGATCGCCGGTAAAGGCCGAGATCGCAAAGTACGCCAGCGAGCCAATAAAATAAGCGCCAAAGAACGCAAACTGCACAAGCATCGCTTCGGTGTAATTCAGCGTGAAGGCTTCCTTGAACCTTGGAATCAGGATGTCATTGAAGACCGTCATGAATCCCCACATGAAAAAGAGGACCGTCATGATGGCGAACGGTCCGCGGTAGGTTTGGCCGTTAACGGATGAAGACGCGGTTCCTGTTGTCCCTGAAGTTGGTGCGTTTGTCATAGGTTTTCAAAATTGTGAAGGTTCCGGAACAAATTGCAATTCGAATCAAACAAATGCCGCCTGAAGCGGGCGATTTTTTCCTTTTTCCT
>DASYZW010000215.1:0-6728 GCA_035945915.1 Verrucomicrobiia bacterium
TCTTAACGAGCCACTCACGGAGAAGGCCCGCGGCCACGGCATCAAGACCCGGCTTGGATAAAACCTGGACCATGGAGGCATGCCGTTGCGGCCTCGGCTGCCTTTCCAGGTAAACCGGCCGCACATGCAGGGCCTGCGCAACTCCTTTCACTGTTGCCTTATACGCCGGTTTTTCCGATTCGTAGGCGAAATTCAATATATCGTTCGCCAGCGTCGGCGACATAAATCCAAAAAGTTCGTGAGAAGTCAGCATACAGGCTCGGCCGGGTTGGCACTCCCATTCATTTTCTTCATTTTTTGTTCAGACAGTCGTCAGAGAAATCTTATCTTTATCCGCCAATCGTTCGCAAGCTTCGCGTTCCAGCAACAGGGATTTGCCCGCCTCAATGGCCAACACCGAAATCCGGGCGGCCGCGCAGACCTCGAAAGTCTTTGCGCCCAGGCACGGAATATCGAAGCGCATGTCATGCTTTTCCCTGGCCACCTTCACAGCCACGGTCCCGCCGTCTTTGCCGGCTAATTCCCCTCCGCGAGCAAGGCATTTATCAGTGCCTTCAAATCCTTCGACAGCGAGCACGGTCCCGTTTTTGACCACGACCGTCTGGCCGATCTCGAGCCGCGAAATTTCCTTGGCAATTCGAAAGCCAAAAAGGACGTCTTCCTTCTGCTCATTGGACAATTTCGGTCCAAATTGAAAATCTTTGCCCGGCATCAACGGCGCAAGCCAGGGCGTGGCTTCAATCAAATCCACGCCGTCCTTTTTCAATTCATCGGCGATCGTCCCGAAAATCGTGTGTGCGTTCCGTTCTTTGATTTTAAAGAGCAGCGACATTGCCCGCAGGTCCAGACGCAAATCAAAAAGATTTTTCGGCGCAATTTGTCCCACCATGACACATTGTTTGATGCCCCGGTCCGTGAACGCGGAAATCATTTTGCCGAGCTGTCCCACCCGCAGCCAGACGGTTTCATCCACAAGCCGGGCCAACGCCGGGTCGGTTTCGTTTTCGAAGGCGACTGCCACGAGCCGTTTCACACCGGCGGCACGGGCCTGCCGCGCAAATTCCAGCGGCAGAGAGCGGTTGCCGGCAATGATGCCGATCGAGTCCAATGCCAAGGTCATTTACCGCAGAATAAGAAACAATCGGATGATCGGCAATCCAAAGGCCGACATATTAAAGTCCATCCAACTGACATCACTATCGAATGAGCAAAACAAGCCCGACAGCATTCCGCCATTCCACACTCCTTCTCGCTCAATTCAAAGATCCGTCCGGCAAAATGTTCTCGCCGTCCTTAGCGGCGTGAAGATGCTCCGCGCGCAACGGTTCAGAAATCACGTTCTCGCCCCCAAGCCATTTGCCCAGGTCAATCAATTTGCAGCGATGCGAACAAAACGGGCCGTAATTCCCGGCAAACCAATCCCCTTTCTCCCTGCAAGTCGGACAGGCGACCAACTTTGCCGGCTTTTTATTCATGACTGGCGACAGCGTCCCCGCCTGCCTTTTGAAGTAATATATAATCCCGCATAATGTGTTCAGCCTCATTGAGGATTGCGTCCGGGGGCACGGAGTTTGTCATCGGCACTGCGTTGATCGAGTTCGTTGGGAATACTTCAGTGTAAACGGCTCCGGAATCAGCAGGAGCTTTCATCAATTGTATCGGCTTTGGCAAACCGGCTTTATCGGCGTCGGCGACCGTGAGCTCATACAGGGTTAAATCCGGAACGGCCCGCGACGCGATCTCTTTGTCACGAGCTTTTTTTACCGCTTCGAGTCTTTCCTTTTCATTCCACGCCTTCCGCTCATTGAGAGTTTCGGTTTTCTCCGCCTGGAGTTTTTGAAGTTCAGCAATGTCCTGTTTGCCATAGCTGAAATCCCGGTTGGTCGCAACGCGCGCGTTCGAATTGCGCAACAACGCAGGCAGATACGGCTGCACTTCATTCAGCGAAACATAATTAGTCGCCGGAATGGTGTCCCAGGGAAGCGCGTTGGGAAGCGCATTTTCTCCGATGTCCTGGCTAAAACTTAAAGCATCCGGCAATATAATATCGGGAATGACGCCCTTTAATTGCGTGGATGCCCCATTAATCCGATAGAATTTGCGAATCGTGATTTTAACCAGTCCCGGGTTATTGGTTGCTGCGTCCGTCGAAGCCCAGACGAAAGGCTTCAACGGGTCTAAAGTTTGCACGGTTCCTTTGCCAAAGGTTGACGTATCACCAACTATCAGCGCCCGACCATAATCCTGCAGGGCTGCCGCCACAATTTCCGATGCCGAAGCGCTGAGACGGTTTACGAGGACCATGAGAGGCCCATGGTAAATGTCCGGGGCCCGCCCGTTTTCGTCCTCTGTATCGTCATTCTCAGGTGAACGGATCTGGACAACTGGACCATTCGTCACAAACAGGCCGACAAATTGTATGGCCTCCTCAAGGGACCCGCCCGGGTTACCCCGCAAATCGAGGATGATTCCCCCTGCTTTTTCATCCATTAGCTTTTGGACCAGCTTCCCCACATCCGCTGACACGTGGTTCCCGGCCGAAGGCGGACCGCCGGATGAATCCACCGGCGCGTAAAAGGACGGTACATCAACCACGCCAATTCGGTTGGCGCTTCCGGTTTTGTCCGGCGTTTCGATTAGCAGCGCTTTGGCCTGCTGATCTTTAATATTAATCTCGTCGCGCACCAGGGCGATTACCCGGCGCGATTTGGGGTCATCAGCGGGAATTATTGTGAGCCGGACCTGCGTCCCTTTCGGACCGCGAATGAGCTGGACAATTTTGGACAACTCCGTGTCCACAACGTCAACAAAAGGCTGGTTCCCCTGGGCCACGGCGATGATCTTATCGTTCGGCTTTAGCTGGTTGCTTTTCCACGCCGGGCCGCCCGGAATAAGGCTGTCAATTTTGCAATAACCGTCCTCCGAGGTCAGACTGGCCCCAATACCAAAGAGCGCCAGACTCATATTGATTGTAAAAGTCTGCGCATTTTCGTCATTCATATAATCGGAATGCGGGTCATAGGCGTGCGCCAAAGCATCCAAATAGGCTTGTAGCACGTCGCTGCTGTCCAACTCGTCGAATTGCCGCAATTCACGCTCGTAGCGGCGATCAAGAGTCTGGACGATGTCAACGCGGTCGGTCGCCGATAACGTCGTTCCCGGGGCATCCCCATTATCCATTTTTTGATGCATGAAATCCAAAAGCAGTTGTTGCCGCCAAATCCGTTTAGCGTCGTCGAGATTCCTGGGATACGGAGCGTCCTTGCGATTGACGCGCACCAGTTCGTCCGAAGCGAATTTAAAATTATCGTGCTTCAAGACTTCGCTGGCGTAAGCGATGCGCTGGTGCAGGCGTTCCTTAAACCGGTTAAAAACTTTGTAGGCCGGCGCGACGTCAGCCTGGCCGTGAGGCCCGAGAGTCAGTGTGTCGAGATTCGTCCGGTAGTATGAGAACTCGTCCAGGTCTGACTGTAAAAAATAGAGGTGTTCCGGATCGTAAACGTTCAAGTACGCGTCGTAAAATCGTTCTGAAATCTGGGTGTCAAACGGATGCTGCGTATAATGAAATTCCTCGAGCAACCTCGCCGTGATATAAGCAATGCTTCCGTCGTTTGGGCCCGGTCCCACGGTCGCGGGCGCTGCTTTGACGCGCAAAGCCGCCGGGAACCCCAGCATTATGATCAAAAGGAAGGTCGATATTTTTGAATAGCTCATGGCAATGACACGAATCCGAAAAAGATAGCCCATGTTGCGCTGAAATAAAAACCTTTTTACGGAAACATTAAAAACGCGAGCCATCGGCGGCATGCAAACCAACACGTGTGAAATTAGACTGCTCCATCTTAAAAACGTTCGACTTCCGATAAAACAACCGCGCGGTCTGATGACTTCCGCGGTTGTTCGAGCGATACATGAAGTGGATTACCGAAACTTGACTTGAAATGATGAAGTGCCGCGAGGACGACCGAAAAGTGCGCGATTCAATTCCCATCAGCGATCGGGACCCTGGTCATTTTGGAGTCGGATTTTGTGGCAGGGACATCGATGCGAAGAAAGCCATTCATGTAGCAGGCTTTGGCCTGGGTCAGGTCGTGGGCGGGTGAAACTTCAATGACGCTCTCGAAGGGGCCGTAAGATATTTCCATGACCAGGAAACTGCACTTGGGAGCCCGGCAGCCATCAGGACGGTTTCCGGCAATGCGAAGGCGATTGCCCTCGACCGTAATTTCGAGGCCGTCGCTTTTCATGCCTGCCAATTCGACCTTAATCACGAGACCTTCGTCGGTCGCGTAAACGTCGGTATTCGGGACCCAGTGACCTGATGCGGCGCCACCGCGTCCGCCCACGGCGGAGTTGCGGGAGACAAAATGCACCGTAGAGCTGACTTTAGTAACGGCCATGTTTTAATTATAGTTCAAATATCCGAACAGGCAAGTCGAACCCGCCTGTCTCTTTGTTGGAACATAACCGCAAAAAGCAAACGCGCAAATGGAATTTGATTTTATTCGCCGGGGTAATCCTTAAGCTTAATCCATGTTTGTTCATACACATCGGGTAACGTATGCCGAATGCACTATTGGCAATCACATTTACCATGCCCGGTACCTTGACCTGCTGGAGGCGGCCCGCGGCGAATTCCTGAGGTCAATGGGCACCACCGTTTTGCACTTGCAAAACCACGACGCAATTTTCCCGCTGGTCGAGGCGCGGGTACGCTACCGGTATCCGGCACGCTATGACGACCTGCTCAAAATTGAAGTTTGGCCAACTCTGGTGGAGGGCGTCCGGGTCAATTTTGGGCATCGAATCTTGAACCAAAACGGCCGCCTAATACTGGAGGCTGAGACATTCCACGCCTGCACCGGCCTGGACGAGAAACCCAGGCGCTTGCCGGCCGGCCTGGCGGAAAAGCTGAAACAGTGTCCCGTCGCTTAGCCATACTATACCTACACTGCAAAACGGACCTCATTAATTCGGCTTATTTTGGCGTCGGCACGTTCTCAGGCAACTGACGCAATACGAATTGCTCCACGCGCCGCCAGACGGATTCTTCGGAAAGGTCCTGGATACAAAAGGGGTTGGGGAACCGGCAGTAATCTAAACAGGGTTTGAAGGGACACGGCTTGCCTTCAACGTATTCAGCCTGGGGATGGACCGGGACGAACCACTCAGGAAGCTGCGGGCCAAAAATCGTGAACGTCGGCACACCACATAAGGCGGCAATATGGCCGGGGCCGGAATCGTTGCCAATGAATGCGCCGGCACGGTCGGTCAGTTCAATGAGTTCAGAGACCGTTTTGGGGCTGGAAACGCGTGGTTCGCCATTTCGTTTCCACCAGTCCGCCTGTTCAGTGTTGCAAATGACTTGGACTTCTACGCCCGAGCCCCTCAGCTTGCCAGCGAGCCGGCGGTAGTTTTCCAGCGGCCAGACCCGGACCGGGTGTCTGGCCCCGGTGTGAATTAACACCATTTTTTCACGTCTACGAGGCGGAACGGGAAGCATTTCCCGGGAAGGCAATTCCACTCCGATTGCTTGTCCAATAGCGCGCCAGTTCTCATAGCTATGAGATTCCGGCGATGGCAGCGCAAGGGCTTTGGTAAGAAAAATGCCGCTGCAGATGTTTCTGAAACCGACGCGTTCCCGGGCGCCGAAAATTTTTAAAAGCAAATGGTCACGGGGGTCGCCGCCGTCGCCGCCGAGACGAGCCCGCCGGGCGGAGAGGCCGATATCAAAGTTTTCGGCGACCAGAGCTCGGCGAACCCGCACCATATCCATTAAAGGCCACCGCCAAAGGTAATATTTTCGGCTAAAACCGGTCCACGGGGCAGTAAAGGGGCAGATCTTGATTTGCGGCCAGAACCGCGATTGCATGTCTCGCGCATAAGGTTTTGCCAGGAGCGTGACATCATACTGCTCCGCGGCCGCGCGCAGAAATGGGGTCGCGATGGCCAAATCGCCAAGGTTCCATACTTCGACGACGAGGAGTTTAGGTTTCAAGGTTCCCATCGGTTGGAGCGGAATGAGTTAACGTGATACGGGTACCTTGTTCGCAAGTCATTCGAATAATGCGAAAGCCGCGAAAGCATTGGCGGAGTCGTTAATCATTCAGATACCGGTTTAATTTTGCCAATTTATCATTCCCCCAACGTTCGGCAATGGGAATCGTTCCAAAGGTCCGGATTAAACTTTTCCATTCACGCGGGTGTCGGTATGTTTGGGCCATGCAACGAGGCACCGTGCGCAGGACAAAGATTATTTCAACCCTTGGACCCGCTACGGATTCGGCGGAAATGATCGGTAAGCTCATTGATGCCGGCGTCAACATCTTCCGCCTCAACATGTCACACGCGCCGCATGACTGGGTGCGCCGCGTCGTTTCAGATATCCGGGCAGAATCTGCAGCCCGGAATAAGTTCATCGGCATCATGATGGATACCCAGGGCCCCGCTATCCGGACCGGAGACCTGGGCGTGCCGTTGGATTTGCAGCCGGGCCAGAAATTTACGCTTACGGTCCGGGGCGAACGGGATCTGGAACAGCATTCGGTGGACGTGAACTACGAAAATTTCGTCCATGACATCAGCGTTGGGGACGTGGTGTTAATTGACAACGGCGCGATCGAGATGAAAGTGCTCGGCAAATCGGGCAACAAAGTTGAATGCGAAGTCCTGACCGAAGGAAAGCTCGGCAGCCGCCGTCACATCAATTTGCCGGGAGTCAAGGTGAG
>DASYZW010000216.1:0-4727 GCA_035945915.1 Verrucomicrobiia bacterium
GCCGGCAATACTCGAAGCCTGGTACCCGGGCGAGTTTGGGGGGCAAGCCGTTGCCGAAACGCTGTTCGGCGACAACAATCCGGCCGGACGCCTGAGTATTTCATTTCCTAAAAGTGTCGGCCAATTGCCCGTCTTCTACGATCACTTTCCATCCAAGCGAAACGATTACATCAACGGGGATGACTCGCCGCAATTTATCTTTGGATATGGGCTAAGCTATACCACTTTCAAATACCACAATCTGGATGTGGTCACGCCTCAGTCTGGCAGAAACGACGATATCCTGGTCACGTTTGATTTGACAAATTCAGGCGACCGGGACGGCGACGAAGTTGCCCAGGCGTATCTTCGTGAGACAA
This sequence comes from Verrucomicrobiia bacterium, assembly GCA_035945915.1. Taxonomy (GTDB): domain Bacteria; phylum Verrucomicrobiota; class Verrucomicrobiia; order Limisphaerales; family UBA11358; genus UBA11358. Next base: position 360 of record DASYZW010000216.1, read on the forward strand.
CGGCAAGCGTGGCAACTCCCGTGCGGGCCTTAAAGGGATTTTCCCGCGTCCACCTGCTCGCGGGTGAAACAAAATCTCTGACCCTGCGCATCAGAAAGAATGATTTGGCCGTTTGGGGAGCAAATCAGGAATGGACCGTCGAGCCGGGAGAATTTACGGTTTGGGTTGGCGGAGATTCAGGCGCAACATTGTGCAAAAAATTCAATTTGAATTAGCAGAAACGGGGCGGCGTTCCCGGCTCGGTAGGAACGGCGCGACGCTGCTGCCGTCACCGCCGGCCCGGGTCGGGCGCAATATACGTCACCGGGACAACGCAGAGAGCCCGCGACGAACAAAGCCGGCAGGCCCGATCGGCGGCCCATCATGTATTTATATGATTGCAAGGATTGTTTTGTGTGACAGGTTTACGCAGGCATTTGCTTAAATGGATAAGAAACGCATCAACATTGCCATTGTGGAAGATGACGAGGAAATTAGAGCGGACTTTTCTCAGAGAATTGGAAAAAATCCCTCTTTTTCCCTGTTAGCAAGTTATCCCGACGCCGAATCTGCAATTGCGAAGCTTCCTGGCTTGAACCCTGACGTGGTTTTGATGGATATCAATCTTCCTGGAATGGATGGCGTCGAGTGCGTCCGGCAATTAAAGGCCAAAATGCCGGATGTCCAGTTTATGATGCTGACGGTGTATGAAGATGGGGACCGCTTGTTTAAATCTCTAACGTCTGGGGCAAGCGGTTATTTGTTAAAGCGTACGCCGGCGGCCAAATTGATGGCGGCCATTCAGGAAGTCTATGACGGTGGCGCGCCGATGACTCCGGAAGTTGCCAGGCGAGTCGTTCAATATTTTCAACGGATGCAGGATTCATCGCGAAACCTGACCTCGCTGACCGCGCGCGAGACAGATGTTTTGGAACAGCTTTCGAAAGGATATTTGTACAAAGAGATTGTTAATAATCTTGGCATAAGTTTCGGGACGCTTCATAGCCATATATCCAGGATTTATGAAAAGCTGCACGTCCATTCAAGGACCGAGGCGGTTTTGAAATATTTGAACCATTAGCGGGTTCCCGCCAACGATTTGAAAGTAAGCGTGATTCGCGTGCCTGAGCCCGGGTTGGTCGCAATCAGGCATTGACCGCCCAGTTTTTCCATTCGTTTAACCATATTTTCAAGGCCGCGGCCTTTTCTCAAGTTGCCATTTCGGCCATTCCCGAATCCGCAACCATTATCGTCAATCACTATGGTTATTGCGCTGTCGGCTACCCTGAGCGCGATATGGACTTCAGTTGCGTGGGCGTGCTTGGCCACATTATTCAATGCTTCCTTCAAAGCCAGAAATATTTCGTGCCGTGCTTCGGCTGGAATAACCACCGGGGGAACCTGCACGGGCATCTCCAGCCGGCATCTTGTATGGGTACCTTCGAGAAATTCATTTGCATATTGACTGATGTAGCCAACCAGCCCGTTCAATGTGTCCTTTTGCGGATCCACCGCCCAGACAATTTCATCCATGATTTGCATTGTGTTGACCGCTGAATCCACCATTCTCCTGGCGTGCATGATTAGCTTTTCGGGGCTGCCGGCGTCCTCTTCCACCCTCTGACCCAGTAGCATCATCCGCGTTAATCGCGAACCCAGGTCATCATGGATGTCCTTGGCGATACGGGCTCGTTCCTTTTCGATGGCATTCTGACGTTCCAGTTTTTCCAATTCCAGTTGCATCCTTTTGCCCGTGATGTACCGCGCGATGCCGGCCACACCTGTGACCGCAAGCAATACGGCTAGAGCCCTAAACCACCAAGTCTGCCAGTAATGGGGCCGCATGACCAGTTCCAACGATGCGCCGGCCTCATTCCAAACTCCAACCGCATTGCAGGCTTTTACCCGGAAAACATACCGCCCCGGTCGCAAATTGTTGTAATATGCCGAGCGTCGTGACCCGACATCGACCCAGTCCTGATCCGCCCCTGTCAACATGCAAAGAAAACGGTCTTCGGCGGGTCTGCTGAAATCCAGCATCGTAAACTGGAATTCGAGAGTGCCGCGCCCGGGAGGAATGACCATCCGCCGGTCCGAACCCTCGGGCGTGCTGGACGAAAGTTGTATGGTCCGATTGCCGTCGACTGTCAATTGTTCGATGAAAACGGGTGAAGGCGTTCGATCAAGTTTAATATCCGGGTTAACCACGACCAGGCCCTTGGTCGTGGCGAACCATAACCGCCCGTCCTGGGCTTTCCACGCGGACGGTTTTGCGACGCCGCTGCATATGGTTGTTTCCAGTCCGTCAGATTTCCCATAGTTGATACAGGTAATGAAGCGCTGGTTTTCGTGATCGAGCGCGACCAACCCGGGCTTTCTGACGCAAAAGATTCCTTTGGGAGACGTCATCCACAACCAGCCATAATCATCTTCGATCACTGCATATATGCAGTCGCAGAACAAGCCTTGCTGGGCTGTGTAAGCCCTGAAAGTCCCGTTGTAATATCGGTCGAGTCCCCCATTCTCGGTGCCAATCCACAGATTGCTTTGATCGTCTTCATACAAGGCGGTTATGGAATCGTCAGATAAGCCCTGCCTCGCGGTAAAATTTGTGAAAATGCCGTCGCTAAAACGAACCAGCCCATGATCTGTCCCAAACCACATGCCGCCATCCGGATCCTCAGAAACTGCCCGAACAATCTCTCCGGCATGATACTGGTTCGTTTGATAGTTGGTAAAATGTCCATTTCTTAAGCAACTTAAACCCTGGCTAGTGCCAATCCACAGGTTGCTTCCGTGATCTTCGTAAATCGCTAAAATTCCTGATTTAATCAGCCCGTCTTTCCACGTGTAATGTTGGAAGATTCCATTTTCAAAACGATAAAGGCCGCCATCATTGTCTTCACCCATCCAAATGCTGCCATCCCGGCTCTCCAGAAGCGCCAACGCCTCGTCGTTTGAAAGGCCATTGGTTCTGCAATAGACCGCCACGCTCTCGTCGCGAATTTCGTTCAAACCTCCGCCAAACGTGCCAACCCAGATATTTCCATTACGATCTTGAAGCACCGAAACCGTGTCATTATGACTAAGACCCTGCCGCATATCATATGCGAAAAACCGCTTTTGGGACAGCCGTGTCAATCCCTCGTTCGAACCAACCCACAGGTCCCCGTCCCGGTCCTGGAACATCGCGTTGACTTCATCATAAGGATCGCCCTCGCTGTCGACTTCGTTGAAAAATCTTCCATCCCGGAACCGGTTTAGCCCGCTATGAGTCCCGACCCAGAGATTGCCCTGGCTGTCCTCGCAAACAACGTTGACAAATGGATCAGACAATCCGTATTGCCGTCCGTAGGCATAAAATTCGGCTCCAAAGTGATGCCAGATCATGCCGTTATCCGAGCCGATCCATAACCTCCCGGCTCGATCCTGCGTTATCCCCCGTATCGAAACGTTTTGCAGCGCGTCGATTTTTCCAAAGACGCCATCATGGTTTAAAAAATTCAATCCGGCTACCGTGCCGACCCACAAGGTTCCCGCTCCGTCCTGATAGAGAGCTCGAATGGAATCCGATAATAATCCGTTTTTCGACGTATAATTTTTGAAGACACCATTCTGATATTGGCTTAACCCGGATTCGGTCCCAATCCAAATCGATCCATCTCTGCATTGGCAAATGACATTGATATGGTCGCCGGCCAGCCCCATAGCGCGGTCATAGAGCGAAAAGTTCCCGTCCTTCAATCGCGCGAGCCCTTCATAAGTGCCAATCCAGAGAGCTCCACTTGCGTCCGCACACAATGCGGTAATATGCGAATCTCGCAAGGCTGCCGTGTTCTTTGAGTCGAACACTTTGAAATTAAGGCCGTCAAATCGCGCGAGACCATCGAGGGTCCCGGCCCAAAGATAGCCATCGGGCGTTTGAGCGATCGCTCGCACAACATTATGGGGAAGGCCTTCCTCGGTTTGACAGGTGAAGGTTGAATACGGCGAAGCCAAATGTTCGATGTTATACCAGTCCAGCCAGTCGCTGTTGGCCTTGATTTGACGAATGTGATTCAAAGTAAGGCCATCGCCGGCGTCAATGGCAAATAGCTCCAGGCTTCCATCCTGGTTCATACCCGCGGCCGGATACGGCTTGGCTTTGCCGCCTAATGAATCCCATCGAAGAAACCAGCCGCTTGATGGCAACCGAATCTGCCACCGATGGATGACCTGTTCGCTGTCGCGTCCCACCGCGAATAGCTCGAGTCGGCCATCCTGATTTTGGCATATCGTCAAACCATCCATTACTCTGGGTGACCCGAAATTTGTCCAGGAAGACCACTGAACATGGCCGCCGTCGAAAGTGTTGTAGAGGTGATCAACCGTGCTATTTGTCAAATTCAC
>DASYZW010000217.1:0-1941 GCA_035945915.1 Verrucomicrobiia bacterium
GGATAATTTGAGATGGCGGCGTAAAGCGCCTTGCCGCTCCGCACCGCCTGGGCGAGAGCACCGGCAGTTTCTTCGAGCGGCGTCTCCGGATCGGGCCGGTGATGATAGAAGATATCCACGTAGTCCAGTTTCATGCGGCGCAGGGATTGGTCGAGTGACGCGAGCAAATATTTGCGCGAACCCCAATCGCCGTACGGGCCAGGCCACATGTCGTACCCGGCCTTGGTCGAAATGATCAATTCATCGCGGAATGGCGCAAAATCCGCTTGAAGCAGTCTTCCGAATGTTTGTTCAGCGGAGCCATAGGGCGGACCATAGTTGTTCGCCAAATCAAAATGGGTGATACCCAGGTCAAAGGCGCGGCGCGCAACCGCGCGGCTGTTCTCGAAAACATCGGCGCCGCCGAAATTATGCCAGAGGCCGAGAGAAATTAGCGGCAGTTTGATGCCCGATTTTCCGCAGCGACGGTAAAAGTCCGGGTGATCGTAACGACCGGAGCCGGGAGAATAGATTTCCATAAGGCCAATTAAAAATTAAAACGAGGAAGAGCGCAAACGTGGAAACGTTAAAACATTGGAGTGTTGGGACAGCGACATGTTCTTCGTCGGTGGCACCGCCGCATGCAATGCACGAGGTCCCTATCCTGCGCGAGGGAAATGAGACGGGTTAATTTTCGCCGCTACGCAATAAAAAGTATTGCCCGGGAGCGGCGGGGGCGGTGTTGGTGAAAGTGAAATTTCCGGAGGGGCCGAACAGGTTTGTCGCAAGGACGGTCCAGTTCGTGATTGGGAGGGCGAGGTTCGTGGTGGTCAGGACGTAATAGGACGCGCCCGGGCTGCCGTTTGAGCCGGCGATGACCAATGCGTTTCCATTGAATTCGACCGTGCCAAAAACCGGCGCAGCAGGAACGGTGACGGCAAGGGCCACATTTGTGGAAAGAGTCAAATTTCCGTCCAGGGCATTAATCGAGAGGGTGTATTGCCCGGGGGTGATAGAATTTGAGGCGGTTACGGTCAAGATCGTCGAACCCGATCCGGAAATGGAGTTGGTGATGAAAGCGAAGCCCGCATTCGGCGGCAGGCCGGAAACGCTCAATGCTACAGTATCATCGAAATAATTTGTCGCCGAGACATTCAGGGTGAATGACGCATTGTTGCCGCCCGCCACCGACTGCGTGAGCGGCGCGACCGACAAGGCGAAAGGCGCATAGCCGATATTCTCGAGCGCGAGGGGACCGAGACGTTCCTTGAGTTGTTCCAGATAGAGGCTGCGCGGGGTAACGATACTGCCCAAAGTATCGTATATGCCATTATCACTGTAGCCGGCGGTCGCGCCGGTTCCGCCGATGGTCCAGTTGTATTGGTTGGTCGTGGTTTCCGGCTGCTCGAATTGGAACTGAGGGACGACGCAGTTATACATGACACTGAAACCCGCGCTCCAGCCCTGGCCGCTGCCATCGTTACCGCGATTATTAATCGCCAGATAGGGCGTGTAGTCCCCCTCGCTGTCGGGGGCCATGTGGATATTGTCATGAAGGGCGCCGGCGGCCCAGCGCTGGTGCGGGCCGCCATTGTAATGCGTACCGGAACAATTGAAATTGAGAAAGACGTTCGGGCCCGGCGTTGCAGCTTGTGTGACCATGATGTGATAGTAACCTCCGTCCGAGGCGCATCGCTGGAACAACGACTGGGCGGCGGAGCCCCCGAAAGTGAAAGCAGCCGGAGCGGCAGACGCCGTACCGGTGGCGGGATTGGTATAAAGGCAGTCCTGAACCGTGCACCATTTATCGTTGATGCTGAGAGCGTTGCCCCAACCGGACATGAGGACGTCTTTGATCCAGGAGTTCTTGATGTTTTGGCACGTTATAAACACACCGTTAAGAATGTTGCTGGGATAATCCGAAATCTGGCCCACGCCGCAAAGATTCTCGATGCCGTCCTG
>DASYZW010000218.1:0-4435 GCA_035945915.1 Verrucomicrobiia bacterium
GGAAATGCAGAAACAGCGCGAAAAATTCGTCAAGGGTTGCGCCGAGAAAAACAAAATTCCGGCCTCGAAAGCCAACCAGATTTTCGATTTGCTTGAAAAATTTGCAGGATATGGATTCAACAAGTCCCACGCCGCCGCTTATGCCATCGTCGCCTACCAAACTGCGTATTTGAAGGCGAATTTTCCCGTCGAGTTTTTCTGCGCCATGATGACCAACGACATGGCTGATACGGAGAAATTGAGCAAATACATTGACGAAGCGCGCGAATTCGGCATCGAGGTGTTGCAGCCAGACGTTAATGAGAGCGGCGTTTACTTCGAGCCCGCCAGGCGTGACGGCCGGGACGGGGACGCAAAAATCGGCATTCGATTCGGGCTGGCGGCCGTGAAAAACGTGGGGGAGGCGACCGTGCAGAGCGTTTTGAAGGAACGCGACGAAAACGGAAAGTTCAAATCGTTGGCCGATTTGTGCGAGCGGGTCGAAACGCGCGCGCTGAACCGGAAAGTATTGGAGGCGCTCATCAAATGTGGCGCGTGCGATTGCTTCCGTCAAACCCGCGCGACCATGTTTTTCCAGATTGACCGGGCGCTGGGGCGCGCCGCGAGTATCCAGTCAGACCGGCAACGCGGTCAAAGTTCCTTATTTGGCACGTTCGAAGAAAAACCCGAATCCGGCTTCGGCTCTGGCGACGTGGAAAAAAGTTTGCCGGAATGGCCTCAGCATGAATTGCTCGCCTATGAAAAGGAACTCCTGGGATTCTATGTGACCGGCCATCCGCTCACTCCCTATGTCCCGCTTTTGAAAAAATATGCGCTTGCGAATACTTCGCAGCTCGCCGAATTGCCCAACCGCGAAATGACCCGCATCGGGGGCCTGATCGCCGCAGTGCAGAACGGGGTCTCCAAAAAATCCGGAAAACCGTATTCCATGGTCACGCTCGAGGATTTGGAGGGCACGGTGCAGGTATTGTGCATGAACGAAAATTACGAGAAGTTTAAGCCTTTGTTGCAACCCAACAAAGCGGTTCTTGTGACGGGAGAGGTGAACTCCGGTGACGAGCGTCCCAAGATTTTTCCGCAGGAAATCATCGCGCTCGATGATGCTCCAAAGAAATTCACGAAACAGGTCCATTTGCGATTGCAAACGGCGCATTTGCAGCCGGCGCAATTGGAGTCGGTCCGTGATATGGTGGCGGGCCATCCGGGCAAATGCCCGCTTTTCCTGTGCTTTATGCAGCCGGCGGGCGAAGTCTTTTTCATGCAAGCCAACGACCGGTTTGCAGTGACGCCTTCGCTCGAATTGCAGCATTTGGCGGATACCCGCTTTGGCGAAGGCACCTACTACGCGAAAGTGGATACGACCTTGCCGGAACGGCAGTCACGCTGGCCGCGAAAAGGCGCCACCAACGGGGACGATTAAAGCGCCCGCGGCGCATCATCGTTCAGATTGACCGGGGCGTTGCTCGGTGTGGCTGGAAAGATCAGGTTGAGTTCGCGGGCAGATGGAACCAATTGTAGGGGTCGGAATATACTTGGTGATCCGTGATGATCTCTGTCGCAAGAATGATCGATACCGCGCAGCAAAGGATCGCTATAATTTGGGGTTCGTGGGTGTTCGTTTGCGGCACTGTCGGGGAGACTACAGTATATTCGCCGCCAACTCGGCAAGCTCGGAGCGCTCGCCCTTTTGCAACTCAACGTGCGCCGCGATGGCGTGGTCGCGAAAACGGCTGACGACATAGTTAAATCCGTTGGATGACGAATCCACGTAGGGGTTGTCAATTTGATAGGGGTCGCCCGTAAACACAATTTTCGTTCCGTTACCAACCCGGGTGATAATGGTCTTGGCCTCGAGCGGCGTGAGGTTTTGTGCCTCGTCAATAATCATGAACTGGTTGGCAATGCTGCGCCCGCGGATGTAGCTGAGCGCTTCAACCACGATGCTGCCGCTTCGCATCAGGTCGCCGCTGCGGCGATGGTCGTGGCCCATGTTCAGGTCGCTCAACATTTCCAGCGCGTCATGGATCGGCTGCATCCAGGGCGCCAGTTTTTCTTCAAGCGAGCCGGGCAAAAATCCGAGTTCCTTGCCCATGGAAATGGTCGGCCGCGCCACAATCAGCCGGCGGAATTCGCGGTCGTTCACCACGCGTTTCAAGCCGGCGGCCATCGCCAGTAACGTTTTCCCCGTGCCCGCTTTGCCCATCAAGGTCACGAGTTTGACCCGGTCATCCAGCACCGCGTCGAGCGCGAAATGCTGCTCCCGGTTCCGCGGCTTGATTCCCCAAACCCCCTCCCGGCAATCGACGATTGGCACCAGTTTCGTCCCCGTCGCGTCCACCTTTGTCAGCGCGGCTTTTTTCGGATTCGACTCGTCCGTCAGGGTGCAGTACTCATTTGGAAAGGATTTCCTGCCGTTTTCCAGGGGCAGTTCTCCTTTCGCCCGAAATTCAGCCATTTTCTCCGATGAAACGGACAGGTCGATCATGCCTGTGTACAGATCGGTGATCGAAATGTGATCGCTTTCGTAATCCTCCGCCTGCAGGCCGATGGCGTCGGCCTTGATTCGCAAATTGATGTCCTTGGAAACCAGGATGGTGGGGTTTTTTGGCTGCAACTTTTGAATGGCGGCGGCCATCATCAGGATGCGATTGTCCACGCTGTCGCTGGCCAGCGCCCCGTGGCCATTCTTTTCGCCGCCATTCTTGTGAAACACAATTTTCAACTGTCCGCCGTTCGGCAATCCCACTCCCTCGCTTAAATGGCCCTCGACGCGGAATCGATCGAGCATTCGCGAAACCGACCGCGCGTTTTGACCCAGCTCGGTGGATTCCCGTTTGAAACGGTCCATCTCTTCGATGACTTCAATGGGGATTAGCACGCTGTTTTCCGCGAAACTCATCAGGGAATGGGGGTCGTGCAGGAGAACGTTGGTATCAAGAATATAGTTTTTCACAAACCGGAATTTTACCACGGGCGCGTGTAATTAACACGCACGCGCGTGAAATTTGACATGAATATTACAAATTTTCACAAAAATATTTCATCAAAATGAAGCCGCTTCCCGGGGGGCCAAATCGCCTATTCTTTCCCGAAGTCAGCCGCTTTAACCCTGGCCATCCTGCCGTGCCATCGGCGGACCTCCTTGTGGCGGGCTGGCAGCTTGTACCGGCCCGAATACAAAAAGTTCTCCAGCATGCCAAACAGGTCGAAATCCACAAAACGCGGACGTTCATCCAGCAAAAACGGCTGGTGCGAAAGGATGATCTCAAATGGAACAAGGCGGTCTTCCAGCTTCTTCAGCCATTGCTTTTGGTCTTTGCGCCACTGCTCAATGCAACCGCGCCCGAATTTTCTTTCTTTAAACCGCAGAAATTGAAGCTGTTCGGCGGCGGGCGTATTGTCCCGCCAATAAATATCGTTCAGGCGAAATGTCGCGGCTTCGATTTCGCTTTCAATGAAAGTCCAAAGCACCGATTGCACCCCGCGCCATCGCGCGGGAAAAAGCCCCAGCTCAAGCTCTTCATCCAGGTATTTGGCGATCACTTGCGAATCCTCATTGACCTCAAAAATGACATTGCGTCCGTCACGGATAATCGGTACCCCGTAATAGCGTTCCCGGGTTAGCTTCCAGACCAAAGACCGGTCCTGGCTGGGAATGTTCGTGATCTTGAAGGGGACGCCTGAAAATTCCAGAATTTGCCGCTGCACAATGCAGAACGGACTCCACGGAAACTGAATCAATTCGATCATGTCAAAATTCGGAAACTGATTAACGCACTTTAGAAGTGTAATGCCGAATTGACAAGCGCGAACTCGTTTTTATTTTGATATTTGATACAAGCCGGCCAGATAAAAAGCGCGGTTGGCGGTCCGCAAGGGCTGCGTCCCGTTAAACGGCCTCCGGCCAGCCGTCAGCGACGGTGATAATTCGATTTTTGCAGTTTCGCGGCGCGCAAGCTATCGGCTTTCAATTCAGGAACCATTTCCGGGCATTCCTCCAAACACTCCAGGAGTTTCCAATGAAAATGATTTCGAGCTGGCGCCAGGGAATAGTAAATCCAAAGCCCCCTTTTTTGCGTAACGACAAGATCGACTCTTCGAAGATAGGCCAGGTGCCGCGAAGCGGTGGGTTGCGGGACATCGATGATTTCGGTGAGGTCCCCCACGCATAATGCGTTGGCGTTAAGAAGGTGGAGAATCCGTAATCGCGTCGGGTCTGCCAGCGCGCGAAATTTCATGTTTGCGCCGCTCCTGTTTCTGAACGGATTCATCAAAATTTAATTCTCGATCACACATTAGATAAATCGGAAATTTGCATCAACGTCAGCCGTGTTACATTTTTTAAAAGGCTGTAACACAATCGTAACCTGACCGTGACAGAAACGTGACTTGTTGTCGGGCGCCCATCTTGGCTAGCCTTTCTCAAACAGGCATG
>DASYZW010000219.1:0-5880 GCA_035945915.1 Verrucomicrobiia bacterium
ATTTGCGGTTCCGAGCATTCTCGGGGTGTGAATCATCAGGCCAAAGCCCGCGAGGTATTCGACATCGAAATAGCCGCGCTTAAAAAGGTGCGCTCGCTACTGGATTCCTCCTTTGAGCGCGCTGTCGAGACGATCGTGGAAGCGGTCAAGCGCCGGGGTAAAATTATCGTCGTTGGCATTGGCAAATCGGGAAACATCGGACGGAAAATTGCCGCGACATTCACCAGCACCGGCGCCGCGAGCGTGGTATTAAACAGTGTGGACGCGCTGCACGGCGACGTGGGAATCGTCAATGACGGCGATGTGATTTTTGCATTGAGCTACTCCGGGGAATCGGAAGAGCTGCTGAACCTGCTTCCGGCGTTGAAACGATTTTCGATCAAAATCATTTCGCTGACCGGAAACGCAAAATCCACGCTCGCCCGGCACAGTGATGTAGTGCTCAACGTAAAAGTACCGCGCGAGGCATGCCCGTTCAACCTGGCGCCAACCAGCAGCACAACGGCGATGCTGGTCATGGGCGACGCGCTGGCAATGGCCGTTCTCACCGTGAGCGGCTTCAAACGGAAGGATTTCGAAAGGTATCATCCCGCGGGCGCCATCGGCCGCGCCATGCTCTTCAAAGTCAGCGATATCATGCGCAAGGGAGACCGGAACGCCATCGCGCACCAGGATATCGTCGTGAAGGAAGCGTTGCTGGTGATGACACGCGCCAAGTCCGGCAGCCTGAGCGTGGTGGATGGGCGCGGGCGGCTGGTGGGGGTATTTACCGACGGCGATTTCCGCCGGCACAGCGCGGCCAGCGGAAATCTTCTATTTTCGGAACCGCTTAAGGCGGTGATGACCCGCAAGCCGATTTGCATTGCGGAAACCGCCCTGGCGGTGGAAGCCCTCAAAATTTTTGACGAACGAAATATCGACGATTTGATCGTGGTGAATTCGAAAAAGGAACCGGTCGGCCTGGTGGATTCGCAGGATTTGCCGAAATTGAAGATTATGTAGGCCGCCAGGACGCCGCCGATCAAACTCGCGCTTGCCCCGGCTGCCATGGGCCGCCTTTTTTCGGGGCTTTCAAGATATTGAACCCGATCCTGCGGAATGATTCCCCCGAGGCTCTTGCGGGCTGTGGTAAACTTTTTCTGTGCACGCTGAGCAGCTCATATCCGCCCATCGCGGGGCGCTGGAAAATCCGCCGAATCGATTTGAGAAATTGCATCTCGAACCGGATGCGGAGTGGAACCCGGATGACGATTCATCCCATGGACCGCGCACGCAATTCTTCGTGGACCACAGCAAGACCGTGATCGCCCACAATGACAGCCCGGACATTGGTTTTACGTCGAGTTTGAACCCGTATCGTGGTTGCGAGCACGGTTGTATTTATTGTTATGCGCGGCCGACGCACGAATATCTGGGATTTTCCTCGGGGCTCGATTTCGAGAGCAAGATCATGGTCAAACTGAACGCGGCGGAGCTGCTGCGGCAGGAATTGATGTCGCCGAAATGGAAGCCGGAAGTGATCGTCATGAGCGGGGTGACCGACTGTTACCAACCGGTGGAAGGCAAATTGAAGTTAACGCGGAAGTGCCTGGAAGTGCTCCTGGAATTTCGCAATCCCGTGGCGATCATCACCAAAAATGCGCTCATTGCCCGGGACGCTGACGTCCTTTCCGAGTTGGCGAAGCATAAGTGCGCGAGCGTGTGCCTGTCGGTCACGACATTGGACAATGACCTGCGCCGGGTGATGGAACCGCGCACGTCGCCGCCCCAGGCCCGGCTGAAAGCCATTCGCGAGCTGGCGGAAGCGAACATTCCGGTGAGCGTGAATGTGGCGCCGATCATCCCCGGTTTGACGGACCACGAATTGCCGGCGATTCTTAAGGCGGCGCATGATGCCGGGGCGACTTCCGCGGGGTTCACTGTGGTCCGCCTTCCCTATGCCAACGCGTCTCTCTTCGAAAAGTGGCTGGAAACCCACTTCCCCGATCGCAAAGAAAAGGTGTTAAATCGGATCCGCGCGATGCGGGGCGGGAAATTATATCATTCGCAATGGGGCACACGCATGCGTGGCGAAGGGATTTTTGCGGAACAGATTGAAGCGATGTTTGACGTTGCCCGAAGGAAGGCCGGGTTTAAAGACGAGCGAAATTACGCGCTTTCGACGGCGTCGTTCCGACGGCCGGACGGACCACAGCTAACGTTGTTTCAATGAACATGGTCGAATATTCGGTTCCCGGGTTGGATGGGCGATTTCGGAATCACGAAAACCTGCCGTAATCTTTAAATGCAAAATCTGGTTGATGATTTTTTACAGTACCTGCGGCACGAGCGCGGGCAGTCTGAAAACACGGTCAAAACGTACGCGGCCGTCCTGGGAAAATTCGTCGCGTGGGCCGAAAAACAGCCTATCAGGGATTGGAAAGATGTCGACCTGCGGCAGTTGATGTCGTTTTTACAGCACGAGCGCGAGCGCCAATTGGAAACGGGACCGAAGGATTCGGCGCGGAAATTAAGCGGCGAGAGCGTGTACCTGGAGATCGCCGCGTTGCGGGCATTTTACAAATTTGCCGAGAACGAAAAATTTCTGCCAAACAACGTGGCGGAGAATTTATCGCTTCCCCGGCGCTGGAAACGCCTGCCGAAAGCCCTGACCGACGACGAGATCAAACGGCTCCTGGCCCCGGAAAATCCGGCGACCCCGGAAAACACCTGTGACGCCGCAGTGCTGGAGCTGGCCTATGCTTCGGGCCTGCGCCTGGCTGAGTTGAAAAATTTACGGCTTGAACAACTGCATTTGGAGGCCGGTTTCATCAACGTGATTGGAAAGGGCAACAAAGAGCGCGTGGTGCCGGTCGGCCGGAAGGCGGTTGACGCGCTGAACCGGTATATCGACGGCGCCCGTCCAAAACTCATCACGCCAAAATCGCCGGCGAACGTTTTTCTGACGAAGCGCGGCACCCCTTTTGCCGCGGTAACGCTCTGGCTGAGAATTAAAAAGCGGGTTCGACGGGCCGGGATTGAGCGCAATATAACGCCACACATGCTGCGGCACAGTTTTGCGACGCATCTGCTTGAACACGGGGCGGATTTGCGGGTAATCCAGGAATTGCTGGGTCACGCCAATATCAGCACGACGGAGATCTACACTCACGTGGCGGGAAATCGGCTACGCGAGATTCATCGGCGTTTTCACCCGAGGGCTTAGGGATTTTCGAGTGCTTCTCAAAGGAATTTGGGCGGCGGCGCAGCACCGCGCTACCTTAAATCCTACCTTGAATATTGAACGAGCGGAAAATTGTAAATCACGCATCGAAAGGGCATTAAATCTGCTTTTGCCATGACGGAATCCCCTTTTTTTGGGGTCAGGACCGTCAATGAAGCAGCCAAAACATACTTTAAACGCAACCTTTGTATCCAAAGGGGGCGGAGAACTCATTTTTTCGGTTCTCGCATTCTTCCTGGCCATGTCTGCCTTCGGGCAGGATGCCACTGGCACGAATTCAGCGCTTTCCGCATTGGCGGACATGGACATAACTAATTTGTTTAACATCAAGGTGTCGATCGTTTCCCCGAACGCGCCGGAAACGATCCCGCAGACTCCGGCGGCCGTTTCGGTGGTTTCGGCCAAGGACATCGAACGTTCCGGGGCGCGAAACTATCCGGAAGCACTGCGACTGGTCCCGGGCATGGACGTAGCGCAGGTGGACGCCAGCCAATGGGCGGTCAGTTCGCGAGGCTTCAACGATGTATTCGCAAACAAATTGCTGGTCATGCAGGACGGACGCAGCATTTATACGCCGCTGTTTTCGGGTGTGTTTTGGGACGTGCAAGGGACCTTGCTGGAAGACATTGATCATATGGAGGTGGTTCGCGGACCGGGAGCGACGATTTGGGGCGCCAACGCCATGAACGGTGTGATCAATATCATCACCAAAAGCGCGGCGGATACCCAGGGCCTGCTTGTGGACGGCGGCGGCGGGGCGGAAGAACGGGGATTTGCCGGCGCACGGTACGGCGGGGCGATCAGCAGCAACGCATTTTACCGCGTCTACGCCACATACCAGAATCACGACTCGACCGTCCTGCCCGACGGAAGCGATGCGAGCAATTCCTGGCAGATGGCGCGCAGCGGGTTCCGGACGGACTGGAACCCGACGAGCCAGAATTCATTTACGTTCCAGGGCGACGGTTACGCGGGCTGGGTCAACCAGGTGTTTGACGAGTTCAATCCTGGAGCGGCGCCGAGCTTTACCACCACAAACGCGGAACTGATGAAAGTGAGCGGCGCCAACGCGCTCGGCCGCTGGACCCACACGCTTTCCGACACGTCGAATTTCAAATTGCAGATGTACTACGATTACACCGCGCGGTTTGCCGCCAATTTATTTGATGAGGAGCGGCACACGTTTGATTTGGATTTTAAACACCAGTTTGCCCTTGGCACGCGAAACAATATCGTTTGGGGCCTTGGCTATCGGATCACCGATGATCACGAAGGCGACAATCCAACCATCTCGTTTTATTCAGCCTCAGAAGCCATCAACCTGTACAGCGGGTTTGCGCAGGACGATTTAACCATCGTTCCCGACCATTTAAGCCTGACTATCGGCACAAAACTTGAGGAAAACGATTACACGGGGTTCGATTTTCAACCCGGGGCCAGACTTCTGTGGACGCCCACGGAGCATCAGACGTTCTGGGCTTCCGTTTCCCGAGCCGTGCGCACGCCATCGCGTTCGGAAGAATCGGTCATCCTGACGCAGGCCGTTCCATTGCCTCCGCCGTCTCCACCAGGCGCCTATGCGCCGGGCACGATCCTTGGAACAAATTCGTTCAAAAACGAGAACATGCTTGCCTATGAAGTTGGATATCGAGCCGAACCTTTAAAGAATTTGTCGTTCGATGCGGATGCCTATTGGAACCATTACGATGATTTGCGAAGCGAAGTTTGGATCTCGCCGTTTGACCCCACAGTCTACTATCTCGCAAATAATATCCACGGGAACGCCTACGGCTGTGAAATATCGGCGACCTGGCGCGTGTTGGACTGGTGGCGCCTGCAACCGTCGTATTCCTACCTTAAAACTTTGGCGCATGTGAACGCGGTGAATCGATACACCGATACGTATTCGGTCGGGTTGGACGAGGGAAGCAGCCCGGAAAACCAGGTGATGATTCGCTCCTCGATGGATTTGCCGCACGGACTCACCTTTGACACCGCGTTGCGCTTTGTTGATAAACTGGAGTTTCCGCAACCGGGCTTCGCGCCCGCGATCACTGTGCCTGACTATTTTGAACTGGACGCGCGGCTGGCGTGGCGTCTTAATAGCCACTGGGAGGTGGCGGTCGCCGGCCAAAACATGCTGCACGACCGGCACACCGAATTTGTACCGACGTACGTTCACACGCAGGCAACGGAGATACCAAGAACCGTTTTTGCCCAGGTTACTTATCAATTTTAATCAGCATCAATGAATTTCTTATCCATGACGCATGCGGGGAAGTGTTATGAATGCCAGGTTTAGGTGGCATTGGTGGCCGGCAGTGATCCTTGCAGCGCAGTTGCTGCGGGGCGGGTTGGTTTTTGCCCAGAACAGCAATTTTTCCGAGTACCAGGTCAAGGCGGCCTTTCTTTATAACTTTGGGAAATTCGTCGATTGGCCGACGAATGACTTTGCCTCCCCGGACGCTCCCCTGGTCATCGGCATCTATGGCGAAAATCCGTTTGGAAACGACCTGGCGCAGGTGGTCCAGGGCAGGAGCATCAACGGACATCCTGTGGTTACGCGGCAAGTCACGCTGAACGACCTGAAAAACTGCCAAATTCTGTTTATCTGCCGGTCGGAGCAGAAAAATATGGCGGAGATTGTGAAGGCGCTG
>DASYZW010000220.1:0-6709 GCA_035945915.1 Verrucomicrobiia bacterium
TGGTCACCGTCTCGCCGCCGTCATATACCTTCGATACATTCGGCGACGGATTTTGGACGATTACCAATGCCCAAAACGGGCAGGTCCTAACGGTTAATGCCGCCGGATCGAGCCAGGAAAGTTATACAAACGGAGCGCCGGACCAGCAATTCGCGCTGCTATACAATTATCAAAACAGCACCTTCCGCATCCTGCAACATTCGGACTGGCAATGTATCGGCGCCGCGAGTTCCGGCGCGCCAATTGGGTCGGCCGTGACGCCGATCAATTACACCGCGCAAAATTCTCAACAATGGTATCTGGGCAGTGTCGGCAATGGCCGGTATCGCATCATCAATGCGGCCAGTGGCTTCGCCTTGCAAACGGATAATGGCAATCCTGCCAACGTCACGCTGGCCGCAGCAGCCGCCAACCCGGCGCAATACTGGGGGATTTCTTATCAAACGCATTGGCCCAAAAAAGGCACCGCCGGCTACGAAGGACCGCCGTACCAGGGCGAATTTCAAACGGCCTGGGCTTATAATTACAATGACAACACCGGCGCGTCCGAACCTTCGAACTTTGATTTTGTTCCGATGGCGGACAACGAAGATTGGGAGCCCATCAGCGACATGCAATCGCGCGACCCCGGCTGGCTCGCGCAGCCTCTGCCGGCGTACCTGCTTGGCTACAACGAACCTGATAACCCGAGCCAAAACACACCGCCGACAGTCAGTGAAGCAATCGCAAATTGGCCGGCCCTGATGGCCCTGGACGTTCCCCTTGTGGCGCCCGCCATGCAGAACGAACAGGATTCATGGGAAACTTCCTTTTACCAGCAAATCGCCGCCAACGGCTATCGTGTGGACTACGCTGCGTGTCACTTATATGTCCCGCCAAATACGGCTTCCTTCATCGGCGATATTCAATCCGAATATAACGCCCACGGCCTGCCGGTTTGGGTCACTGAATTTTCGCCCGTTGACTGGAACGGCTGCCAATGCTGGTCGGAAGATGACGACTACAATTTCCTCGCCGAATTCATGTGGGAAGCGGAAGGCCTGAACTGGATTTCGCACTACGCGGTTTTCCCATTCAGCAATACCAATCCAAACAACCCATGGGTGGATAACGGTTTTACTGGAAGTGTTTTCATGTCCGATGGCCAGACGCTTTCGCCCTACGGGGAACTCTACGCCACCTGGGACGGCGTTACGGCCCTGCAAACGAACACGCCGTATCTGATCCACAACCTGGGCACCAGCTTTCGGCTTACCACTACGAATTCCTCTTCCGTGCCGGTGTCGCAGGACATCTATGTACGCAACGCCTCGGCCCAATGGGCGCTCATACCCGCTCCCGCGGCAAATCAATATTATATCATATCGCTCAATGACGGCCGAAGGCTCTGCAATAACGCCGGCACACCTGGCCTCGCGGCGCCCGGCACGACCAATTCCACCTGCCAATGGTGGATGAACGGCCCCACTAGCCTCGGATACTACTACATAGACAATTTATCCGTATCACAAAGCATCGAAGCGACTGGAAGCCCGCCCGCCATTTCGTTTGGAATGATTAACGACCCGGCGCCGAGCGCGGCCACAGAATGGCGACTCATCAAGCCTTACCAACCCGTCGCCATTGTCACACCCCAACCACCTTCGCTCACCGCCTCCTACACGAGCAAATCTGCCACCCTCACTTTTTCCGGCAATGGGGCGTTTTATAATGTTTATCGAAGCACCAATTCCGGCGCTTCCTACACTCTCCTGGCCAGTTACGTCGTGAATACCAATTACATTGATAACACGGTTCAGAACGGCAACGCCTACAACTATGTCGTCACTACCCTGAATTTCCTCGGCGCGGAATCGGCGTGGTCCGCGCCGGTCACGGCGTACCCGGCTTCAATGACCTCACCCGCTATTGCAGTCAACAGCCTCTATAACCTCAGCCAAAACGCCTTTGAAGTGAGCTGGCCATTGGATCACAAAGGCTGGCGGCTGCTCATGGACACCAATGGCTTGTCCAGTCCCAATTGGATTCCGGTACCCAATTCCGCAGCCACGAATCAGGTCTGGATTCCGTTCAGCGCCGGACAAAATGCGTTTTTTGAATTGGTATATCCCTAAACAATGAACAAGGCCCGACAATTAGTTTTTCTGTCGCTTCTGGTCCTGGCGCCCGTGGCCCGCAGCCTGACGCTCTCGCTGGGTACGTGGTGGCCGGTTCCCGGGACATGCGACATTAACAGTTTTGCCGGCGCCAACATGGACATGAATAATGTTTATGCCGCCGGAAATGCACCTGCGACGAATGGTTCCGCAAACGACTCTTACACTTACGTTGCGAATGATCGCCCCACACAGGGACAAACCTTCACTACCGGGACCAGTCCGGGCGGATATTTGTTGACCGATGTTTGGGTTCGGCACGCCGGGTACATCGATAACACCACCGATCCCAACACGCCGGGCAGCAACGGTACGTTTTACCAGATGGCTGGCGGCGGCGCCTTGACCTTGCGCATCACCAATCCGTCCCAGGCGGGTACGGCGGGCTTCGTTCTGCATTCGGAAACCTATTCAACCACCGGACTTGAAGGATGGCCGTCGAGCGCCGTTGGCACGCTCAATGGCGACGGTCGTTGGCTGCACTTCACTCTCGCGGAGCCAGTCCTGCTCTCGGCAAATACGGCCTATGGTTTTGACCTGAGCAGCGTCACCAACAACAACTGTTTCTTCGAATGGCTCGGCGATTCCACGAACACCCTGGCCGGTGGGACCGCCTACAATGGCAGCGCTCCCGGTGTTCCCGACAACACCGAAAATCCTTTGGTCGGATCTCGCGTATTCCTTCTGCAATTAACCCCGCAAGCGCATCCCACGCTGGTGTCCAATCAAATACCGGGAAATCAAATTCTTCTATCCTGGTCCACCAATTATGCCGGCTATTTGCTCCAAACCAGTACGAACCTGAATGGTCCATGGACGTATTCGGCGCAGAATGTTTCCACTCTGGATGGGACCAATTCTGTCGAAGATTCAATCTCCAATCATTCGGAATTCTATCGCTTGCAATACTTGACGGGTCCTCGGCCCGTGCCCGTTTTATCATGGCAGACAAACACGACGGGGCTCATCTTCCAGATGAGCACGGGCGTTCTTCAGCTCCAGGTGTTTTCTTCCCAAGTCATTCGCGTCACCTACGGACTCACAGACGCTTTGCCCACCAATAGTTTCGCCGTCTTGGCCGCCCCAACCAATTCCGGCTGGACCGTAACTCAAGCAGCGGATTCAATCTCTCTCAGCACACCCTCCTTGACCGTCAGCGTCAACCGCGCAACCGGCGCCGTGGGCTTCTACGACACCAATGGTTCCGTCATTCTCACAGAGCTGCCACAGGGCGGACGCTCCCTGGTTCCAATCACCGTCAGTTCCCCCTCGAGCGACGGCGGCATCAATACACTGCAAAGCCAGCAACAATTTTTGATTTCGCCAAACGAGGCCTTTTACGGCCTGGGCGAAGATGCCGCCGGCCTGATGAATTACCGCGGCGCGACTGTGCACCTGCAAAATCAAAATCCGTCCGAATGCGGCCTTCCCGTCCTCGTTTCCAGCCGCGGCTACGGTATTTTTTGGGACAATCCCGCCATCAGCGATGTCAATGTCGGTGAGGCGAGCAGCACGAATCTTACATGGAGTTCCGACGCATCCACTTCCGTTGATTACTATTTCATGTACGGCCCGGCGCTGGATAACGTGATTGCCAGCTACCGCTGCCTGACCGGCAATCCGCCCATGTTTGGAAAATGGGCCTGGGGCCTGTGGCAGTGTAGAAATCACTATCTGACCCAGGACGAAGTCCTTGGCGTGGCCGCGACCTATCGCGCCGACAATATCCCGCTCGATTGCGTTATCCAGGATTGGCAATACTGGACTCCCAACCCCTGGGGCTCCCATCTGTTCGACACCAATCGTTATCCGAATGTCGCGCAAATGATGCGGACATTACACGGCGAAAACACGCACCTGATCATCTCGGTCTGGGCGCGGTTCGATACCAATATTCTCAACGCCAACATGCTCTCGGCCGTCAACGGCCTTTACACAAACATTCTCGCAAATGTTTATCCTGCTGGATTTGGCCAATGGTACGACCCGTTCAACGCCGCCGCCCGACAGGTGTATTGGAATGAGATCGCGACCAATCTCTTCAACCTTGGCATTGACGGCTGGTGGCTCGACGCCAGCGAACCCGAATTAAGCGGCAACTGGGGTGAATTCGCCAACTACAACACCGCCGCCGGCCCCGGCGCGCAGGTATTTAACGCATATCCTCTGATGCACACGACCAGCGTTTACCAGGGGCAGCGAGCCATCAGCAGCACCAACCGCGTGTTCATTCTCACCCGCTCAGCCTGGGCCGGGCAACAACGCAACGCCGCTGTCACCTGGTCCGGTGATATCAATGGCGATTTCCCATCCCTGGCGCGCCAGGTTGCCCTTGGGCTGAATTTTTCCATCAGTGGCGTCCCGTATTGGAATACCGATACCGGCGGTTTCAATGACAACGCCCCGGGCGATCCCGCCTACGACGAACTCTTCACCCGCTGGTTCCAGTTCAGCGCGTTCTGCCCCATGCTTCGCATCCATGGCAATAATAATAAAGCCATTTATCTATTTCCGACTTCCACAGAAACCAACCTCATCAATTTCGACGAGCTTCGCTATCACTTGATCCCCTATATCTATTCCGTCGCATGGATGGTCACGAGCCGTGGCTATACCATGATGCGGCCGCTGGTGATGGATTTCCAATTGGACTCAAATGTCTTTAACATTCCCGACCAATACATGTTCGGTCCTTCGCTGATGGCATGCCCGGTGACGCTTGCAGGCGCAACCAACCGCAACGTGTATCTCCCTGCCGGAACGATTTGGTACGACTTCTGGACCGGTCAGACCAATGCCGGCGGCCAGACAATCAGCGCGAACGCAACAATCGATACCATGCCCATTCAAGTGCCCGCCGGCTCCATCATTCCTTATGGGCCGCCCATCCAATATGCCACCGAAGACCATGACCCGATCGAATTGCGCGTCTATCCCGGCGCCAACGGCAGCTTCACGTTATACGATGACGAGGGCGACAATTATAATTATGAGTCGGGGACCTATGCAACGATTCCCCTTTCCTGGAATGATCGTACTCGAACCCTGACCATTGGCGCGCGCCAGGGTAGCTATCCCGGCATGCTAAACGCCCGAACATTCCACGTAGTCTGGGTTTCTGCCAATCATGGCACTGGCTTTGACCAGGCGTCCGTTCCCGATGCCACGGTTATTTACAACGGAAGCACGGTTCAGGTATCCAGCGGCAACTGACGTCCCTTAAAGTATTCGTATGCAACACCCCGATAAGTCTCAATCCGAAAATGCGCAGGCCCGGTGGTTATGCGTCTTGCTGGCACTGGCCATACTCACATGTGACGTACCCGAGGCCCATAGCCAATCCGCCGCCAACGTTTCCATCCAGGTCAACCAACCCGGCGCAGTTGTCAGTTCAAATCTCTTTGGCATCTTCTTTGAAGAAATCAATTTCGCCGGCGAAGGCGGCCTGTACGCGGAGATGGTTCGCAATCGCTCGATGTATTCCCCATCCACGGCGTTTTATTGGACAGCTCAATTGGAAGGTTCCGCGACCGGGGCGATCACCATTGATCCGGCCCAACCGTTAAACACAAACGTACCTAATTCGCTTAAGCTCACAATGTCCTCAGGCTCAGGCACCGTCGGCGCGGCCAACGCCGGCTTCTGGGGCATGAATCTCCGGGCAGGCGCAACTTATAATCTGAGTTTCTACGCGATGGCCGCGCCGGGATTTATCGGTCCCGTCGTCGCGAATTTGGAGAACGCCGCAGGGACGACGATCTATGCCCAGGCATCATTTGGCAATGTGACGGCGAATTGGCAAAAATTTTCCGGGACGCTCGTGCCGAATACGAGCGATACCAACGCTCAACTCGTCCTGACCATCGCGCGCCCCGCCACAGTCTGGCTGGATGTCGTATCCCTCTTCCCGGCAGCAACCTTTAATGGTCGCACGAACGGCTTGCGTGCGGATTTGGCGAACATGCTGGCGGCCTTGCGTCCTTCGTTTATGCGCTGTCCCGGCGGAAATTATATCGAAGGCGCAAACATCACCAACGCAGTCCGCTGGAAAAAATCCGTTGGTGATATCGCGCAACGGCCGGGCCACATGAACGACGCCTGGGGATATTGGTCGACGGACGGTTATGGCGTCGACGAGATGTTTCGTGAATGCGAGGACCTGGGCATGACACCGCTGTACGCCATTAACGCCGGCCTCGCCCTCGGCTTTAACGGAAACACGAACAATACCGTCCCCCTCAATCAGATGGGGCCGTGGGTTCAGGATGCCCTGGATCTCATCCAATATGCCAACGGCGCAACCAACACGACCTGGGGCGCGCTCCGGGCCGCCAATGGCCACCCTGCCCCATATAATTTGCAATACATGGAGATCGGCAACGAAAATGGCGGCTCTTATTACAATGACCGCTATGCGCTTTTTTACGACGCCATCAAATCCAACTATCCCTCCATGCATTTGATCGCGCCGAACTGGGGTGGAATTCCAACGGCCACACCGGTCGAGATCGAGGACCAGCATTACTATTCAAGCCCGGCCGCGTTCATTTCAT
>DASYZW010000221.1:0-1802 GCA_035945915.1 Verrucomicrobiia bacterium
GAGCGAGCCGCTGCAATTTGATACGAACGGGGCGATTGAACCGATCAAGTTTACCCAGCATTGGATGATCGCGCGCACAATTGGATCCGATTAAAAAGGGCTGCATGGCGCTCCCGTGAAATTTCTTGACCGCTCGTGTTCCGCGCGCTTTACGCACAGTGAGGCGCAGCGCGCATCCCTAACATTGGCGACGGTTGAGGACAACGCGAAGACATGCCTGTGGAACTCTTTGTGAACAAGTTTGTTTTGACAGCCGCGCTGAAAAAAATTTCCCTGTTGGGGTGGCTGCAAAATTCTGGAATCGTCTTTCGCACGAGCGCGACCTTTGGAGAAAAGGGCTGGCCCGCGTGGCGGGAGTAGACGAAGCAGGCTGCGGCCCGCTCGCTGGACCCGTGGTGGCCGCGGCTGTCATTTTCCCGGTAAGCTGGCTGGAAACGGGATTGCCGT
This sequence comes from Verrucomicrobiia bacterium, assembly GCA_035945915.1. Classification (GTDB taxonomy): domain Bacteria; phylum Verrucomicrobiota; class Verrucomicrobiia; order Limisphaerales; family UBA11358; genus UBA11358. The sequence continues at coordinate 448 of DASYZW010000221.1, forward strand.
CCAAATTTCGCGGCCTCAATGATTCGAAACAATTGGGCGAAGAGGAACGGCTGAAGTTTTTTGAGCGGATCCAGACCCACCTGGAAGTCCACTCCGCCGTGGCCATTGTGGACGTGGAGACCATTGACCGCATCAACATCCGGCAGGCGGCGTGGCAGGCGATGAACCGGGCGCTGGAGCAATTGCAACCGCGAGCGGACCACGTACTGGTGGATGGCCTGCGGATTCGCTGGTTGTCGTATCCGCAAACGGCCCTGCCCCAGGGCGACGCCCGGAGTTATTCGATTGCCGCGGCGAGCGTGCTGGCCAAAGTCACGCGCGACCGGATCATGTTCGACCTGGACAAACAGTTTCCCGGATACGGCTTTGCCGAGCACAAAGGCTATTCCACACCCAAACATTTTGCCGCCCTGGAGAAACTTGGGCCCTGCTCCATCCACCGCAAAACGTTCGCGCCAATCAAGCCGGAGGAACCGGACCTTTTTCGCGACGTCGAAGCGTTAAAGAGTTGAAACGCCGATCCTTTGCATGGTCGATTGGGCGACTGAATCGATGTCACGGCCACCGGCATGAAATTGTTCGCACAACTGAAAGCGCGCATTACCGGCTCCGCCGAAACGCCGCCGCATTTGCGCGCCGGCGCGCTGGGCGAAAAGGCGGCCAAACACTATCTTAAAAAGCAGGGCTTAAAATTTCTCACTGCCAACTTTCGCTCCCCGCGCGGCGAGATTGATTTGATCTTTCGCGATGACGATTGCCTTGTTTTTGCTGAAGTCAAAACCCGTTCATCCGAGGATTGGACCCGCCCGGCGGCGGCGGTGGACGCGGAACGGCGGCGACGGCTCTCGCGATGCTGCCTGGATTACTTGCAATTACTGAACAATCCAAAGGTCAAAACCCGGTTTGACATCGTGGAAGTCCTCATGACGGATGGCAAAGTGCGCGAAATTCGCCATTTGCCCAATACATTTCCAATGGCCAGGCCGCATCGTTATTTGTAGAACACTGTGGCTTCGACAGGGAGGATATGTTAAACAATAGTAAGAATGAAAGCGGCGGGACAAACAGCCCAGCTTGACTGCCAGGCCGACACATGCCTGGCGCGCTCGGTCATCGACACCCTGGCCCGCGAACCCGGCCTTGAGGCCGTCACCATCGATTCCGCGCACGAAAAAATTTCAGTCGCGACCCTCGGACCGGGACCACAGGGCGGCCTTGAAACCTTGACCCGCCGCGTGACAGAAAAAATCCACGGGGCGATGGAAAACCGTCCCTGCGCGTTGCTTGAAGGGTCCGCCGATTGCCACGCGTGCGAAACTCCGCTCTCCGCCACCGAACGGCGCAACATCATTATC
>DASYZW010000222.1:0-2985 GCA_035945915.1 Verrucomicrobiia bacterium
AACGGACACGGGCTCGGGCAAAACGGTTCTAACGGTTTTGTTGGCCAGGCATTTACGGTCACAGGGCGTCAATGCCGCCGCGTTGAAGCCGATTTGCTCCGGCGGCCGGGGTGATGCCCGGAAGATTTCCGCCGCAATCAACGGCGTCCTGGCGCTCGACGAGATCAATCCCTGGCATTTTAAAGCCGCCATTGCGCCGTCACTGGCGGCGCGGCGCGAGGGGAAAAAGCTGAAGCTGGGCCAGGTCGCCGCTCACGCGCGGGCAATGCAAAAACGATTTGAAGTATTGCTGATCGAGGGGGCGGGCGGCCTCTTAAGTCCGCTCGGCGAACATTTCAATTCGCGCGATTTGATTTTGCTGCTCGATGCCGTCCCCGTAATTGCCGCGCCGAATCGTTTGGGCGTGGTAAACCATGTTTTGCTGACGCTCGAAGCGTTGCCGCCGGCATTTCGCGCTCGCGCGCGTGTCGTGCTGCTGCCTTTTGGCCGGCCCGATGACTCCGCCAAATCCAATCCGGCATTCCTTTCGGAATTTTTTGACGCGAAGAAGCTTTTTATCGCCGGCGCGCCTGATTTCGCGGGAAAATTGTTCGAAGGAGTTTTGTGACTAAAGTTTTGCAACACGCGTTTTGCAGGGAGCCCTTTCAAAATCAACATTCAAGTTCGCAGTCACCGCGCTTTGGATTCAGAAGGATATTCATTTGGGTTCTTTTTGTCTTTTGCGCTTGTATCTGGCAAGCGCGGGCTGAATTGCCACTGTGGGGAGTAAATGCAATTACGCTAAAGGCCGCGTATGGCGACATCCCTTCGACTGCCGAAGTCTTAACGAACAACGAAAATACCGTTTTCCTGGACAGGTTTTATCACGCCGGCGGGGTCGGGACAGTCTGCGCCACAGCATGCGGCGTCGCCTGTGACGCCGACAATCTCATTGTGACCTTCCGTTGCCCGGAACCTGATTTATCGTTTGCGGCGACGAATCGAAATGAGAATTGGTCCTCGCTTCTGGACATACCAGCCGATCAGGACGCCGCGTTTCCCGATAAAGTCGATCTCTATGTCCGGCCGCAGATGGACCAGTCCCGTTACTACGAATTTACCGCAACGCTAGCCGGATTAAAATTCGACTGCGAACGCGGAGCGGGAGCGGATATCGATTCCGGTGACGGAAGCATCACCCGCCCCGGCCAGGGTCGAATTGAGAAAGTGTTACCGTTCACGGCGTCCGTCTCTCGGGAGTCCAACCAATGGACGGTTTTGATGCGCATCCCCTGGAAAACAATCGGCGGAAAACCGCACGATTGCTTTGGATTGCTCCCGGTGCGGACCCGCTGGCGCGACGGCGAAGTCGCCAGCCCGGTCGCTTTTGATTTCGTCGAACGGCCGCCGATGGATTTGTTCATTGAAACTCATTTTCCAGGGGACGTCCCGGTAGAGGAGGGCCAATCGAGTTTATGCCGATTGCCCTCCGGGACTCTTCGCTGGCAACTGCCGGCAGTGCTGAGCTATCCGGACAGGGAAACGGTTCAAGCGATTTGGCAAATGGAACAATCGCTGGACGAAGCAACCCGTGCGGACAATTTCGCGCGGCGACTTTGGCTGACGCAGCGATGGACCGACCTCCTGGCCCTCGAGGGATTTAATTTCCGGCTCGGCAGAGGATCAATCGTGACGCAAGACCTCTCGCCTTTTGAAATCCGGCAACGTATCAACGTCGCCCTGCAGAAGGGCGAGACGTCCTCGGCCTGGCGAATTCTGGACGGCTATTTGCACCAGCTTGACCTCGTATCCCGAAAATGGTTTGCCGACGGCTCCCCGGCTGACATCGGAGAATGGACGCCGATTTCCCATCTCGACCGGGTGGAGACAAAAGATGGTGTTTTATGTTTGCACGGCATCGCGGCCGGACATTCCGTTAACCTGCATCTTTCTTTGCCAAAATCAGGAGGCATTCGAATCTACGGTGATGACGAAGGCTATTTTAAGCCGAATGAACTCTTGCCGATCCACGTCGAGCGAGATGCCAGTTCCTGTTCCATCGCTACGTCAACCGGAAGAATTGTCATTAACCAGGACCCATTCGTCATTTCATTTTATGATCCAGCCGGAAACCAGGTCACGAGCATCGGGGCCAACGACCTTGCCTTCCGGTTCGACCCCGACGGCGGGATTTCGGCCGTTGATTTTAGAAATTCTCTCCAGAGCGACGAGGTGATTTTCGGTTTTGGCGAGCAGTACAACCGTTTCAACGAAAACGGAAATGTCCTGACCCTCTGGGGCATGGACGATTGGCTCGGGAACACTGTGGGATTGATGAATGAAACCTACAAGCCCATCGCGCTGTTTCACAGTTCCCGGGGTTACACAGTTTTCGACAATTCAACCTATCGTTTACGCGCTGATATCGGGCAAACAGATCCGCATGAGTATCGGCTGACGCAGCACGGCCCCATTTTTGACGATTATTTCTGGATCGACTCGCCGGAACGCGCCGTCGAATCTTATACGGCCCTGACCGGCAAACCGATTTTGCCGCCGAAGTGGGCGTTTGAGCCGTGGATGGGACGGACCGGGCGAGGCTGGATCGCTACCTCCCATAATGCCGTGGCGGAGGAAGAACGCGTGACAAAAATTTTCGCCGCGCTCGACATTCCTCATTCAGCCATCTATTCCGAAGGCCCGGGCGCGGATTCCGCGGAACTAAACCATTTTATGGCGGCCCGCCATATCAAGGTGCTGTCGTGGTTCTGGCCGGTGATATCCGAACATGACCAGGCCAAATTGTTGCCGGAATTGCCAACCAATGATTTGCCGCTCCTGAACGCCGGCAGCCGGCGGGCTTCGCTCGAACTCGGGTACGTGGATTTCACAAATCCGAACGCGACGGAATTATTCCGGCGTTGGTGGCGTCCCCGGTTAAATCTGGGCGTGGGGGGAAGCATGGTGGACTTCGGCGATCGTGTCCCCGAGGAAGCGGCCTTTTAC
>DASYZW010000223.1:0-5272 GCA_035945915.1 Verrucomicrobiia bacterium
ATCCAAGGGGCTGACGTACCAGGTCTTTCGATATTATTGTCAAAATATCGGCGTGCCACTCGGCAAGTTTGTAATCCCCAACCCATTTGGGCCATACGAAGAGCCGCGGTTTACCACTTATTTGATGCGGACCTGGAAACACGGCAAAACCGCCGAAGTAAAAACGCCCTCGTATATCCGCGATAATATTCATGCGGATTTGCTGGCAGCTGTTTACGTCAAATTCGTAGATGAAATCGGGCTGGGTAAAAATCGGCTTGGCAAAATTAATCCCAGCGGCTATACCGGCAGCCAGGGCGACTTTACAAAACGAGTCGCGCAGGAAGTCAAATCGCGGACCGGCTGGGCTTGTGATTTGAAACTATGCGCGCAAACCGATTTTAGCGAGCCTTTGCATCGTGAGAATCCTTCTCCCGCCGCGGACCTTGTTTCCGGTTGGAACGAACAGAAGGCATGGGATGGTTTTGTTGATTTTTATATCGAACGACTTTCGTCTCACAAGCCTGTCGGATAATCCAAAAATTCCCACGGCAAGTTGTATTTTTTCCCAAGATACGCCGCCAATGCTTTCACGCCAAACGTTTCTGTCGCATAGTGGCCCGCGTAGAAAACGTTCAAGCCCAACTCTTCGGCTAGCGTGAACGTCCAGTGCGGGCCTTCCCCGGTAATAAACGTGTCGACTCCATCCTTCAACGCCGTTTCCATATCCGCGCCGGCGCCGCCCGTCACAATGCCAATGGATCGGCAGACGTCGGGTCCGCCGGGAATCAGGAGCGGCTGGGCTCCGGTAACACGCTCCAGTCTCGCCGCCAGTTCGGCGCGTCGCAGCGTGGTTTGCGACTTGAACCCAAGCGCCTGCCCATGGCTGTGAAAAAATGGTTTCAGCCGCGCCAGCCCCAGGGCCTGGCAGAGTCGGACGTTGTTCCCTAATTTTGAGTGCGCGTCCAGCGGCAGGTGGGAACTGTAAATTGCCAGGTCGTTTTCGACAACGATTCGCAGCAGCTCATAATTCCTGCCGGCCCACGGCTGGCGTGCGCCCCAAAAAAGGCCATGATGGACTATCATCAGGTCCGCTCCCGCGGCAGCAGCCAACTTGATCGTCGCCAGACTGGCATCCACCGCGGCAGCGATTTTCGTGACGGCGCCGCGATTTTCCACCTGAAGACCATTCCATGCGCCGTCATAGTCCCCGATTTCCCGTGTGCGAAGAATTTGATCGCAATGGGCGACGACGGCGGCGAGTGTGATTTTCGGCATTCTGAAAATGTTGTTTCGTCTGGGCGGACGATACGGAACCGGCGGACGGCCTGTCAACTCGCAGAACACTAAACTTTTCCTGAAACCCTGACACAAAAAATTTTCACTCCGTCTATTGCATTCTACCGGCGAACTTTTATAGTGCGCTCGTTGAATTCACCGAAATGAGCAATTCGAATGATAAGGCGCAGCCGTGGGATATTGAGTCGGCGCGCGCGCTTTATAACATCCATCGCTGGGGCGCGAAGTATTTTGACATAAACGACGCCGGGCATGTTGTCGCCCGTCCGCTTCAGGACGCAGGCGTAGCCGTGGACGTGACTGACGTCATTGAAGAAGCCCGCGGGCGCGGCCTCAAGTTTCCGCTGCTCATCCGATTCCAGGATATTTTGCGGCATCGCGTCGAGGCGATCAATCGGGCGTTCCAGAATTCGATCGCGGAGTTTAATTACCAGGGCAAGTACCGGGGCGTATTCCCTATCAAGGTCAACCAACTTCGTGAAGTGGTTGAGGAAATTTTAGACGCCGGCAAACCGTTTGAATTCGGGCTGGAGGTCGGCAGCAAACCGGAATTGTTCGCGGGATTGGCCCTTCAGAATCAAATGGGCAGCCTGATCATTTGCAACGGATATAAAGATCCGGAATTCATCAAGATGGCGCTGCTGGGAGTGAAACTGGGCAAACGGGTCATCATAGTAGTGGAGAAATTGGAAGAATTACGCCACATCATCGCCATTTCCAAACAACATGGCGTTGAACCCCTGATCGGCATCCGCGCCCGGCTTTTAAGCAAAGGCGCCGGCAAATGGGCGGAAAGTGGCGGGGAAAACGCCAAGTTCGGCTTAAGTACCGCAGAAATCCTCGCTGCCGTCGAATTGCTTAGGACCGAGAATCTTTCTCATTGCCTTAAGCTTCTTCATTTCCACATCGGTTCGCAGGTCCCGGATATACTTACGGTGAAGAAAGCCGTGCAGGAAGCGAGCCGGTTTTACGCCAAACTGCGAAAGATGAATTTCAACATTGAATTTCTTGACGTTGGCGGCGGCCTCGGGGTCGACTACGACGGCTCACGAAGCGCGTTTGATTCCTCAACCAATTACACATTGCAGGAGTACACGAACGACATCGTTTTTTACGTTGCCGACGTCTGCAACACTGAAAATGTCCCGCACCCTGACATCATCAGCGAAAGCGGGCGCGCCATAGTCGCGCATCACAGCGTTCTCATCGTGGAAGTCTTTGGGTCAATAGAAAAGACGCGCCCGGGCGAATTTTTGAAATACGGCGACAATGAACACGCCATCGTTCGAGAACTCCTCGACATCAAAAAGAATCTTTCGAAGCTCAATAAAGTTGAAGCCTATCACGACGCCCTGGAGCGTCGTGAAGACGCGCAACACATGTTCACGCTGGGTATGATGGACCTGCCTGACAAGGCCAAAATCGAAGATCTCTATTGGCAAATCAGCAGCGACGTCGTTGAAAGCTTCAAAGGTCAGCCATATGTGCCAGAAGAAATCCGCAAACTCGAGGACACACTTGGGGACCAATATCTTTGCAATTTTTCCGTTTTCCAATCCCTTCTGGACCATTGGGCGCTAGGGCAACTGTTCCCGATTATGCCGGTTGCGCGCCTGAATGAACGGCCCACACGCGAGGGCACACTCGTCGACATCACTTGCGATTCAGACGGGGCCGTGACCAAGTTCATTGATTTTCGCGACGTGCGGGACACCCTGCCCCTTCACAAACTCAACGCCAACGGTAATGGGAATCCAGAGCCGTATTACATTGGTTTCTTTCTCATGGGCGCCTATCAGGACATTATGGGCGACCTGCACAACTTGTTTGGCCGGGTCAATGAAGTGCATGTATTTTTGGAACCGGACGAACCGTGTGGTTATTACATCGAAGAGATTATTGAGGGCAACACTATCATCCAATCTCTCGCCGCAGTGCAATACGACGAAAATGAATTGAAGCGTCAAATGAAGGCCCAGATGGACGACGCAATAAAATCCGATCGCATGAAACCGTCCGAAGCGATGCGCCTGCTCGACGAATATGAGCGCGGCTTAAAAGCATACACGTATCTGAGCTTTTAGAATTAACGGCAGGCAGCCCGCCACGCCGCCTGCCGTGAACAATGCGCTTGCAAAAGCCAAGCAGAATAACGAATATATCAACGTTTGATGCGCGGTTAGCTCAGTGGTAGAGCACTACCTTGACACGGTAGGGGTCACAGGTTCAAACCCTGTATCGCGCACCATTCCCATTGTCTAATGTGACTAGACCGCCTTTTACGCTTTGGCATTCGCTGATTTGCCGGTCCGGCGATAAAATAAATAGGCAGAAGCGCAGGCCCCAAACATTCCCAAAACCGACGGCTCAGGCACGGGTTGAAACGCCAGACCATTCGGATTGCCTGACTGGGTTGCAAATGTGCTTTGGCTTCCACTCGGAGTGATTTCGATAATGGGGCCTTCGGAAGTCGCCGCAAACAGGTCTCCGGCATTGTTAAATGCTAACCCATTGAGGTCTCCATTTACGGTAGTGAATGTGCTTTGGACGCCCTGCGGTGTATACTCGTAAATGGCACCTCCAGTTTCATCTCCGACAAATAAATCGCCGGCGCTGTTAAATGCCATACCGCCGGGAAAACTCAGTCCGGACGCAAATAGACTTTGGTTCCCGCTGGGTGTGATTTCGATAATTGTACCATTACCGTTGCCGTAACCACCGCCCACAAACAGGTTGCCGGCGCTGTTGAATGCGAGCACCTGGGGCGTTGAAAGTCCAGTCGCAAATGTGCTCTGCGTTCCACTTGGTGTATATTCGTAAATGTTGCCGCTATTGTAATCGGCTTCAAACACATCTCCAGCGCCATTGACAGCCAATGCCTTTGGATCGATCCCGCTGGCAAAGGTACTTTGAGTTCCGTTTGGTGTGATTTCACTAATGTAGCCATTCCCACCGTCTAGCGCAGTATTCGCTACATATAAATCGCCAGCATTATTAAACGCTATGCCAAAGGGATAATTCATTCCCGAAGCGAAAACACTCTGTACACCTCCGGGAGTTATTTCGTAGATGTCACCAGTTGTGAAATTCGACACAAACAGGTTTTGCGCGGACGCGCCCGCAACCATGAGAATGAATGCTCCTGCAAGGACTTCTTTGGTGATGTTAGGATAATAAGTTGACTTGTTTAGTTTCATAATTCGCAAATGTTTAATTTACACGTTGTTATTTTAATTAAGGTGCAACTGCTTAAAACCGCGCTGGTATTATCTCAATTAAATATCGAGACGTCAAGTAAAGTTTTAAAAATAAAAGTAACTATTGCCCGGATAGACGACGGAATGAAATCCTGCGTATGAAACCGATGCAATGCGGTTGCTCGCCGAATATGAGCGTGGCTTGCAAGCATACAGTTATCTGAAATTACTGAATCTCGCATAATATAGGGACACATGCGGATTCATGTGGTACACTTTGGGCATGGGTAATGCGAAAGGCGTTAAACGTGATTTCACCGAACTGGAACGGCGGCGGCTCAAAGCGGCCAAGCTGTTTGACCAAGGCATCCATCAAGGCGAAGTGTCCCGGCGATTGGGAGTGCACCGTCAATCGGTCAGCCGCTGGCATCAGGCTTGGAAAAAGCAGGGCAACAAGGCCCTTTGCAAAGCCCCACGCGCCGGGCGCAAGCCGCGCCTCCAGCCGCTTCAACTGGAGAAGCTCAAAGAAGGCTTGAAAGAAGGTCCTGAGGCTTTGGGTTATGGAACTTCGCTCTGGACCACTTGGCGCGTGGCCGATCTGATCGAGAGGCAAACTGGACATAAGTTTCATCCCGGACACGTATGGCGGATTTTGCGTTCGATGAACTGGAGCTGCCAACGACCGGTCGGACGAGCGATCCAGCGCGACGAGACGGCCATCCAACGTTGGAAGCGGCGACGCTGGCCGGAAATAAAAAAAAAGCGCTCCAACAGCGGCGAACGATAGTGTTTGTAGA
>DASYZW010000224.1:0-8548 GCA_035945915.1 Verrucomicrobiia bacterium
GACGACGCCATCCCGCTCGGGCGCATGGCCAGGCCTGAGGAAATCGCGAGCCTCGTCGCCTTTCTCGCCGGCGCCGGCGCCAGTTATATCACCGCCACGACCATTTTCGCCGACGGGGGAATCATGCAAAGCAGCCCGGGATTGTAGAGTTTTGTTCGCGGGCCGGATCCTTGGACCCAATTTCACGGATCATTGTTCTGAAAATGCTATATTGCTGGAATGGACGTCAAGATTGGGACAACAAAGTTATCACTAATTAGCGGTGATATCACGGCGCAGGATACTGACGCCGTCGTCAACGCCGCAAACCGTGAGTTAACAGGCGGCAGTGGAGTGAATGGCGCAATCCGGGCCAAAGGCGGTCCGGGCATTGATGAAGCATGCCGCAAAATTGGTGGTTGCGCCGTCGGTAACGCGGTCATCACGAGCGGCGGCAATCTTCCAGCCCGATATGTAATTCACGCCGTGGGTCCGATTTGGCAGGGCGGCGAAAATCACGAACCGGAACTCCTGGCCGGCGCCTATCGCCGCAGCCTGGAGATCGCCGTAAAAAACGGTCTTAAAAGCATTTCATTCCCGGCCATTTCCACAGGGGTTTACGGCTATCCGCTCCGCCTTGCCGCGCCGGTGGCCTTGGGCTCAATCATCCAGTTCCTCAAACAGGAAAAGCACAGCCTTCAAGAAGTCCGCATCGTCATTTACCACGCTGACGATGTTGCTTATACCGTATTTAAATTCGCCCTCGAAGACATTTTGTCGAAAGACCGGTAGCGAACAGGGATGGCCTTATTGCACCGTGAAGCTCACAGTGCCCGAGCTCAGGCCCTGCGAACTGGCCGTCAATTGAATTGTCCCGGTGTTTGTCCCGGCCTCGATCAAGACCATGCAATGACCGTTAAACGCATTGCGCTCGTTCGATTTGTCGGTGTCGTGGTCGGCAGGGTCACCGTTGCTGACTCCAAGGATTTGGCCACCGCCGGTCAGGCTGAAAGTCACGTGGTTGCCTGCGTCAGGCACGAGTCGTCCTTGAGCGTCGAGGATCGAAACCGGGACGACGACGGCGTCTTCCGCGCTGGCTTGCAGTGTCGTGCGGTCCGGCGCAAGCTGGATGCTGGCGGGCGAACCGGCGGTTTCAACTGTGTCGGTCGCCACGGTTTGTCCATCCGTAGAAGCTTTTGCCATGAGCTCGCCGGGTTGATATGGGACTTCCCATTCGGCATAGTCATCGTGGGGCATGTCCTTTCTTCCGAGGCTTTGGCCATTCAAAAACAATTCGACCTGTTTGGCATTGCTGAACGCGAGCACGCGGATGTTTTGCCCCTCCTTGCCCGGCCAATTCCATGAAGCGGGCAGCACATGCACCATCGGTTTATCCGACCAGCAGGATTCAAAGTAATAGTATTTGTCCTTGGGAAAACCGCAGCAGTCCATCAAGCCGGTGTTATTGCTCACGTCAGGCCAGCCATACGGATTGGGCTCGCCCTTGTAATCGAATCCCGTCCAGGTAAAGGAGCCGCACATGAAGGGACGGTTGACGACGTCCAGCCAAAGTTTATCGCTCAGGTTATAGGCACTGCACATACCCGTGGCCCGGTCGTCGGCATACTCGCCCCGCGTGGTCTTTTGATTGGTGTCTTCACTTCCAAAGAGCGCTTTTTGAGGGTACCGACGATGAACTTTGTCATAAACCTGCGTGTTGTAATTAATGCCGACGATGTCTTCGACATCGGCAATTCCGTTGGTGAGCCAGCCCCCGCTCATCGCGCAGGTGATGGGACGGGTCGTGTCATACCGATGCACTTCCTGCATCATTGCCGACATCAGTCGCGCGCCCTCCGGTCTGCCTTGCAGCGTTTCCTCGTTGCACATGGACCACATGATGACGCTCGGATGGTTGCGGTCGCGCAGAATCATTGTATCCAGTTCAGAAAAATTGGTGCAGGTCGTGCCCGATGGCGATTTGGGCGTTTCGGCGTCGCCGAGATGCCGGTTTTCATCCATGACCATCATTCCCAGGCGATCGCACGCCTCGAGCAACGCGTCGCTGGGCGGGTTATGCGCCGTGCGCCAGGCATTGCAGCCCATGCGTTTTAATTGCTCCACTCGCCAGGCCTGCAAACTGTCCGGCACCGCGATTCCAACACCGGCAAAATCCTGGTGGTTCGCTGTGCCCTGAATTTCCACGTGCTTGCCGTTCAGGAAAAAGCCTTTGCCGGCATCGTACCGAATCGTTCGAATGCCGAAGGTCGTCGTCGTTGAATCCGTCGCGGCGCTGTCCTGCAAAACTGTGGTGCGTAATTGATACAGGTTCGGCGAGTCAATGGACCATAATTGCGGTTTATCAATCGTCGTCTGCTGGGCAATTTGGCTCTGGCTTCCAGCTTGCACAGTGGCATTCAAGGTGAGAGTGGCCGCAACGGTACCATCCGGCGCGACGACTTCAGAGCGGACCTGGCAATTCGCCGTTTGCGGTTGATCATTTTCGATGACGGTTTGGATGGCCAAATCCGCCTTATCGTCGGCCCCCTGGTCGCCGTTTGGTACGGTGGCGACCACATAGGTTCCATATTGCGCCACGTGAAGCGGTGATAAAACGGTCAAACGGACGTGTCGATAAATGCCTCCGCCTTCGTTCCACCAGCCTTCGAATTGTCTCGGGTCCACGCGCACGGCAATGATATTGTCCGAGCCGGGCTTTGCGATTTGGCTGATGTCATAGGAGAAGGGCGTATACCCGCCGGGATGCCGCCCCAAAAATTGGCCGTTCAGCCACACTTCGCTGTCCCGAAAAACCCCGTCAAAATCCAGCCGCAAGATTTTGCCCTGGTCCGACGCGGGGATCGTGAAATGCTTGCGATACCAGGCTGGCTTGAATGGCAGGTAACCGTGGTTTCTAACGTAGTGAGCATTGTAAGTTCCTTCCTCCACATAGTCATTGGGGACATCCACGTGCCGCCATTGGCTGTCGTCGTAGGCCGCCCTGGCTGCGTCATTTCCGGCGATGTCGTCCAAATGGAACGACCAGTCGGCGTCCAGCAAAGTGGCCTCACGGGTGACCGGCAACTGAGACGGCGCTGGCGCCGTCGCCGTAACAGGCGGGTTTGTTTCGACGTTTTGGGCTGGCTGCGGTGACTGTGATTTGGAACAAGAGCAAAGGATCAGGGCGGCCAAACCAGCCGACAGTGTAACGGCAAGGAAAGAGCGGTAGTGAAATGTCATTAGGAAAGAAGACGTTATCAGCATTAAAAAAGTTAAAAAAGAACTAAATTTCTTGCCCGAAATTTTAGGGAAGCCCACATTTCGTGAATTGGAAATCTACGAAAAGCTATGGAATGACGCTGTTTCCGCATATCAACTCGGCAAACAACGGATCGATCCGCATCTTCCTGGTAAAACGGGAGACCGGCGCCGCGGGATCACCCTAATTTTCAGGCCGTGCGCAATGGTAAGGGATGCAGTCGCCGGGTTCATCGGCAAACTCTCGGATATCTGTCCCGGACAGTACTTTTACCGTCCGGAGGAACTGCATATTACTCTCCTTTCGATCATTACAATGATGGAATCGTGGGAACAGGAAATGCCCGGATTTCGGCAATCCCGGCCGATCATCGGAAGGGTGTTGGAGGCCCGGCGGCCGTTTAAAATCAGATTCCATGGGGTCACAGCGTCGCCGGACAGTTTATTGATCCAGGGTTTCCCTTTGGACGATGGTTTGGCACAAATTCGCGAGGCATTGTGCGAAGCATTTGCCCGGGCAGGTTTCGCTGACATGCTTGATCGGCGATACAAGGTCACGGCGGCGCATATTACCGTCATGCGTTTTTGCCAGCCATGTCCCCAGATGAATCGCCTGCTCGCATTTTTAAAAGAGAACAGAGAGACGACTTTCGGCGAATGCGAAATAAATAGAATACAACTCATCCTCGGCGACTGGTACGCCTCCGCCGATCGAGTGGAAACCCTGGAAGAATATAGCTTGCGATGAACCAGACTGAGTTAATTTTTTAAGGCCGGTTTCTGATTTTTCGAATTCTGGATTTTTGAACCAACGCTAAAAATCCAAGATGTTAAAATCGCCGCGACCAGAGTCGCGGTCGAAATGAAAAGGCCAATCCACGCGCAAAATAGAGTGCTGTAATCCATGAGTTGCCGTTTTTGCCTGGAGTGTTCAATGCGCGGCTTTCCTCCTTGTTGGCGCGAACAAGCCCACCAAACACCCGGCCCACGTAACCGCCGAAAGCGCCGCGCCCAATTCAAACGCCCGGTCCACATATCGCAACCGCACATGATGCGTGCCTTGCGGAACTTCGACGGCCTGGAAAGCCTCATTCGCGCGCAGCAACGGAACGTTTTGTCCATCCACGGAGGCGCGCCAGTTGTGATAGAACGTTTGCGCAATCACTGCGACCGATGGAGCAGGGGAATCCACATCCATTTCCACGCTGTCGTTGCCAAATTTCAGGTTCAGGACATGGGCTGCAACAACCGCGTTTGTTACGGTGACTAAATGTTCGTCTTCCGGGGCGATAAAAACTGTTTTGCCGCCATCGAAATTCGGGTCCGCGAGCAAACGCAACGTTTCCCGATCATCCATCACCATGGGCTTCTGTCCCGCAGACGCGAGCGGCATAAAAGTTTTTCGGGGCAGCCAATGATACATTTCGTCTGGCGCAGTAATTTGGGAAACTGCCATAAAGTCGTCGAGGCGCGGAAAATCGTTTGTCGCTCCGTAGATTAGGGAGAAGAGACGATTGATCTCTCGCGGCGTAAGGGAGAAGAAACCATCGACCTTTGGCACGGCGTCCAGCAGGTTGCAATCGGCGCAATATCCCAGGCGCTTGGCCAGATAATTTTTTTCCGGGCTGCGCAACGCGAGCTGGATGAATTGCATGAATGCCTTTGGCGAGACCATCGCGCGTGAACCGCCTAATTCCGGTTGCGGATCCATCGCCAACTGAGTCCGCGCCATGCCTGGCTGGTAAATACCGGGCGGTACGGTTGGGTTTTGCGCCGGTTCGTGAGTCAGCACGTCCAGCCACGCCACGCCGATGAGGATCACTGGGGCGGCCTGGACAAACCCGCCTCGGGAATTTCGCGTGAGTGCCAACAGGACAACCGCCGTCAGGATAAGGAAAACAATTCGCGAAATCCCGTTAAGCACCGCTGCGTGAGCGTCCGTGACGGACATTGATGAGTGAACCACCCAGACCAGTACCGCGACCGTCAGGCCGAGTAGAATTGTCCCGACGATGGTGATCGCGCGCATTTGTTCTTTAATTCGTGTGAGGTCAAAGGCAGCCAGCAATGGGGCGACAAAAATGAGCAATAAAAGATATTTGATGGGGTACGTGATGAAGCTCAATTGCGGAAGCAGTTTTCGAATCGCGGGAAAAACAGGAGTGTTGTCGCCGAGCGCGCAAATGAGGCTAACCACCACGAAAAACGCCAGCAGCCAGACGCGGCGGTTTCGGCATTTCCAAATCGCCAGCAGCGCGAGCCAAAGCGTTCCCAGGCCAAGGTAATAGGAGGAAGTCCAGGTCTGGTTATCCTGGAAAAAAATGCCCTCGCCATGTACGGAACCAAAAGCCATGGGGACGAGAAAATTGGCCCAGCCGTGGCCCGGCATCGACCAGCGCAGGTCGGCATAACCCGCCTGGCGTTGCGAATGAGCCGCCAAATCAAGAAACGGAAGCAACTGCGCCGCCGCCATCAGCGCAACCATCGCGACAACGATCGGAAATCGCAGGCAGAGCCACGACCGTGAGGAAACGGATGAACCGTCCTTTGACATCAACTGCTGGATCCAGAGCGCCAGCAAAATCAACCACGTGAAGAAAATGATTTCCGGACCGCCGGCAAGCATTTGCAGGGCGCCGACGATGGCCGCAACTACGATCTTGCGTCCACCGTCGCGCCAGGCGGCTTCGACTGACAGGATCACCCATGGCATCCAGCTCCACGTGGCCATGTGGCTCGGCCACATGAGCAAATTGAGGGTCATGCCGTTGAAACAAAATGCCGTCCCGGCAAACGCGGCGGCAAAATCGTTCGACGTCCAGCGCCGCGCCAGAAAATACATGCCCAATCCGCCAAACCAGAAATGCAGCAGGCAAAAGAAACTGAGCGACCATGTCAGCGGCAGCAGCAGGTAAATCAGCGCGGGGGGATATAGCGGCATGGTGTTCCACTGGGCCAGGAAAGGCGCGCCACAGTAATTGTAAGGGTCCCAGAATGGAATTTCGCCGTGCCAGAAACATTGTTTTTGGAAATACGCCAGCGGGCAGGCAAAAAATCCATAATCCCGCGCTATGAAAGTTTGGATTCCGAGCACCACCTGGGGAAAAGACGCCAGAACCAGCAACGCGAGCAGCAGGGCAAAACGCGACGGCGCAAACCAATTGAAGGCGCGGTTTTCGGCGATTTCGCTCATGAACGTTTGTGCGGCGTTATCTTATTCGCCGCCGGGATGAGTGACGAGTGATAAGTGAAATAAGGCCGACGCCAGGGTTGAGCTTCGGGGATTTTGAAGCCGAAGAAGCGCCGGATGAACGACTGCGTGGTTTTTGTAAAAGTTCGATTACCCTATGGCTAGCTGACAGCCTCGGCTTGCAGATAGCGGATGCGCTTGTGGACGTCGGTATTAATGGAATGATAGGGGAGGGAAAGATTGCCGGGAGCAAAAAGCGTGCGCCGCGTGTATTCCATGTCGTCCCCGCCGATGGCGGCGGTGAAAATGGGAAGCATGTATTCGATGCCGAGTTGTGATGGCTTCATCAGCTTGGAATCATAGAGCAGCGGATGCATTTTCCGAGCATGAATCAATCCCCAGCGGTCGCGGAAACGGTTAGCGTCGTAGCCTTCCACATAAAATCCCTGGCGCGAGTTATATTGCAGGACGGACACGGCGTTGTTTCGGCCTTCCACAAGCAAATCCACCGCTTTGGCGCCCTGCGCCGCGGCATAAAAACGGTCGAACAGAATTGGCCGTCCGCCCCGTTGCGTATGGCCGACTTTGCGCGTAAAGATCGCTTCCTTGGCCGATTCGCCCCGGCGATACAGTTGGAAATATCTATCGCCGATCATTTGAATCAGCTTCCATCGCAGCGCGTCCGCCGCGCCGCTCAAAATAATATTGCCGGAGGGGTCGGTGGATTTTGTTTCAGCGCCGAGTTCACGGCCTTGTTCGTCCACAATGCCTTCCCCACAAACGATCACGACGTTCTTTTGGAGATCGTAGAGATGCTTGACGCGCTCGACGAGGTGTTCCAAATCCAGCGCGACCTCAGGTACGAGAATGATGTCCGGTTGCCCGTAAGCTGTGCCGAGGGCGATGTAGCCGGAATGGCGGCCCATGACTTCGATGATGGCGATGCGCCGGTGACTTTCAGCGGTTGTGCGGATGCGTTCGACGCCGCCCACCGAAACGAAAACGGATGTGGCATAACCCGGAGTCGCGTAATTCACAATCTGGTCCAGGCTGAAGACCGCGTTGGATTCGGCGCGCTTGTAGCGGAAGCCTCCTTTGGCAGTGGCGTCATTGACGCGCACGTATTCATCCGGTTCGCTGGGATAATTCAGGCCCAGGTCGTTGTCGATTGTCTTCGGCGCGAGCACCGTTGGCAGGCGTTCGGCAAGCGGTTGCAGGCCGTTCAAAGTGCCGTCGCCGCCCACACAGATCAGGCCTTCGATGCGCAGTTTATTCAGCCGGTCGGCGATCACGTCAATTTCGTCCTTTTTATCCGGATCCACATAATCGCGCGATGAGCCGATCAGCGTGCCGCCTTTGGTTGGATCGAGCTCGGGAATCTCCTGGTAGAGCGGGTTCAAGTGCACATGCGGGACGCGGGGATTGAACAGGCAATTGAATCCCTTGATAAGCCCGATGATTTCTATTTTCAAATCATTGGCGCGCGTGACTGCGCCGTGAATGGTGGCGTTTAGGGCAGGCGTATCACCGCCTGCTGTGAGTATGCCAATACGTTTCATAGGGAACCGCCTTTCGGTAATTGGATTGGAATGGCGCCTCCGCGTGAGGCTGCCCGAAGTGTTAACAGGGCTAACGACGCTTGTGAAGTGAATTTCGATGAAGATTAACGCGGTTGGCGGCTTGGGGAATGGTTGGCAACTGAATCGCCCCTCACCCAATTAGGCGAGGGGAATAATGGGGTTTTTGGCTTGCCTGATGCCGGTTTTCGCTGGTTTATTGGCTTATGTTCACATTTGCTCCTGCCATTTATCATTCTTTAACTGCCGCTGTATTTCGCATGAGTTGACAGCCCGCACCCTAAAGCGGAGATTATCGCAAGCAACTATTACTTTTCGTCGCACCACGCCATTAAACGCCACGCCGCCTGTATGAGATTTACAAAAAGCCTGCTTATCGCAGGAGTGATCGGGCTGTTTTGCAGTTCGCTTGGAAACGCCCAAATCATTTATTCCAACGTCTTTAACGGCTCGGCCGTTTCGCTGAACGGGACCGCGCCATCTGTGGCCAATAGTATTGGCGGGGGCCTGAACTCGGCGCGGTGGACTTGCACTTATACCAATG
>DASYZW010000225.1:0-3970 GCA_035945915.1 Verrucomicrobiia bacterium
TAACGTTAGCGTCATTGATTTACGGAAACGGCGCGAGGTCTGCCATATTCCAGTTCAACGCGAGCCCGTAGCCGCCGCGCTCACCAGGGATGGGAAATTCCTTTTGGCGGCTAACCATTTGCCGGCAGTTCGCGCTGACCAGGATAACGTTGCTGCAGTTGTCAGCGTGATCGATACAAAGCAATACAAAGTAGTCAAAGAAATCAAGTTGCCCAGTGGCAGCGGATCCTTGCACGACATATCCGTTTCCCCGGATGGAAAATATGCCGTCGTGACACATACCGTTTCCAGCTTTAATTGGTCGGCAACGCAAATCATCTTCGGTTGGATCCATGCCAACGCCCTGACGATTATTGATTTGGAAAAGATGAAAATTCGTTACACTGTTTCGTTGGATGAACCGGACCGTGGCGCCGCCGACCCGTGGGGCACGGCGTGGTCTTCGGACGGGAAGATCCTGGCGGTCGCGCATGCTGGGACACATGAAGTCAGTATTATTGATTTCCCGAAGCTATTGGCAAACCTTCCGGACGCAGCAATCGGTCCCGGCCAAAGGCCGCCCGTCAACAATCCGGTTTTGACATTTGTTTCGCGCAACGAGGGAATAGATAACGTGCTCCCTTTTCTAACCGGCGCTCGCGAGCGCATTAAGTTACCCCCCGGAAACCTCGGCCCGCGCGCACTGGCCATTGTCGGGCGAAAACTGTATGTTGCCAATCATTATTCCGACACGATTAACGTAATCAATTTGGATTCCCCGCGATCTAAGATTGAAACGATTGATCTGTGCGGTAAACAGCCGATGGACATAGTCCAAAAAGGCGATTTTTATTTCCACGACGCAGACATTTGCTTTCAAGGCTGGCAAAGCTGCTCAAGTTGTCATCCGGGAGATGCCCGGAGCGATGGCTTTGATTGGGATTTGCCTGCGGAACTGGGTTTTGGAAATCCAAGGCATACCAAAAGCCTGCTACTAACCTATAAAACTTCTGGAGGCTCAATTCCGAATGGACATCCAGCGCCCACGATCAGCGACAGGATCAAATTTCTTCTCTTCACAAACCAGCCGCCGGACGTCTCCGCTGCTATAGATGCATACCTAAAATCACTAAAACCTGTGCCAAGTCCCTACCTGATCCGTGGCAACCTGTCCGATGCGGCAAGACGTGGCGAAAAGCTGTTCCAGGCGGCTCAATGCGCAAGCTGCCATATTCCTGGCCTTTATACCGACTCCCGCTTGCACGACGTCGGTACGCGTACATCATATGATGAAACAACCGGATCGTTTTCAACCCCTACTTTGGTTGAGGTTTGGCGCACGGCACCATATTTGCACGACGGCTCCGCAGTTACAATCCGGGACGTCCTCACGACCCGAAATCCATTAGGCAAGCACGGGGACATAAGCCACCTAAACGACCAGCAAATTCACGACCTATGCCAATATGTTCTTTCGCTTTAAGCGCGCGCATCGCTGTCGGCTGAGGGCTTCGCTGCAAATCAGTCGCGGCAGAAAGGGCCCCATTAACGGTGATTCGCTGGAGCACTGCTTTGGCCCAGGTTTGAGGTGTGACCGCTGGGATTTGCCGGTTGGTCATGTTGGGCAGGCGGGTGAGGACTCGCACTCGACCCCGTCTCCCTCCTCTCCGCGCTCTCATGTTCAATCCCCGTTCGCAATAATTCGCGAAATTAGCGGACCACTCTTACCCTTTGGCCTTCTTCGTCACCCGCTTTAACATCGATCGAATTTCCTTAATCCTCGGCGGTTTGCTCAGGATGCCGTCCACCTCCGACGGAGCGTCGCCGTCGTTCTTCAGGAAAACGCCCCAGCCGGTCAGCATGATGACGGGCGTGCTGGACGATTCACTCTTGATCGTGCGCGCCACAGCATTGCCGTCCACCATTGGCATTCCCAGGTCCGTTACGACCACATCGAACGGCGTTTTCTTTTGCAATGCCGCGCGAAAGGCATCGATGCCCGCCTGGCCGCCGTCGGCCATCACAATATTGTGACCGTCGCGTAAAAGCATTTCATGGATCAAAATGCGCAGGGCCGGCTCGTCATCAATGCACAAAATGCGCATCGGTTCGGGCGGTTGGTCGGTATCGCTGGTTTCCTCGGTTTGGAAGATGGCCAGGTTGCGAACCGGAAATAGCAGGCGCATCGTCGTGCCTTTGCCGATGGCACTCTCGATTTCGATTTTGCCCTGATGCCGTTCGACCACTCCGTAGACCATCGCGAGTCCCAGCCCTGTGCCTCGCTTGCCTTTGGTGGAATAAAACGGTTCAAGACAGCGCTTTTGCGTCGTTTCATCCATTCCGATGCCCGTGTCACTCACCTCAAGCACCGCATGTATCGAAAAATCGCCGTTTTTGACCGGCCTTTCAATCGCCGAGGTCCGCACGGTAATGACGCCGCCGCGGGGCAGCGCGTCCACGGCGTTAAGAATCAAATTAGTCAATGCCTCGCGCACTTCGCTTTCAATTCCGGCAAACTCCGGCGCGACTTCTCCCAATTCCGGGCGCACTTCGATGTTGATGCCGTTGGCCTGTGGAATGTCGCGCCAGCGTGGTTGCATCATGTCGATCACCTGTTTCGCCAATAGTCCCAGGTTAATTGCCTGAAGCGGCTCGCGTTCGTTGCGCGGGCGATAAAACTCCCGCAATCGTTTGACGATATGGGCAATGTCTTCGCCGGCGGTTTTAATATAAAGCAGATGCTTCTTGCCGGCCTCGCTCAGCGTCGTTTCCGTCATGGCAATGAGATCGGCGAATCCCACGACCGGTGAAAGCGCGTTATTAATGTCGTGCGCCACGCCGCTGGCCATCTGGCCCAACGCCTTGAGCCGTTCCTGTTGCATCAGCGATTGCTGGGACCGTCTCAGATCGTTGTACGCCTTTTGCAGGTCCTGGTACAGTTGGGCCTGATGGATGGCCAGCGCCACGTGGGCGCTCAGGCCGCGAATGAACTCGCGCTCGGCCAGGCTAAATCCGTCCCGGTGTCGTCGCATGAACACCAATAGTCCAAACGTCTTGTCCTCGATCACCAGCGGTACGCCAACGGCGGAAAGAAGGCCGGCTTCGGCGTTTTTCTTGCCCAGGGGAAGCTCGACTTTGCCGACGTCCGCCACGTAAACCATTTCGCCCTTCAGGCAGGAACGAAAAGCCGTCTCCGCCACGGGAATCGTGTCCGGGATTTTCAAAGAGTTGGCAATGGACCGGCTTTGCGGCGCCCGAACCAGGACCTTGAACGTCTCCGCCTCAGCATCAAACAAATACGCGCTGCCATAGTCCACCGGCAGGTGTGCTTCCAATTGCTGCAACACAATCGATATGATACTTTCGAAGTCCTGGCGCGCCGCCACGGCGTAGGTGATTTGGTTGAGCAGGCTGATGCGGCTAAACTGCTGCTCCAGGTCGCGCGTGCGCTCGCGCACCCGCTTCTCCAGTTCTTCGTTGGCGTGATGCAGCGCCACGTCGCGTTCCTGGATTTGCGAGAGCATCTCGTTGAAGCCATCGATCAAATTGCCCAGTTCGTCGTCGGATTCTTTCACCGCGCGGACGGCGTAATTCTTCTGCGTTGAGACAACTTTGGCGGTCTGGGCCAGGTGAAAAATCGGTCTGGAAATGACGCCCTGCAGGCGGGACGCAAGCACAAACGTGAGCAGCAGGGTCACAACCGTAAGCCCCCCGATAATGAAGCCATAATGCCATAGCGTCGCGTAGAACTGGGTCAAATCCGACTCCAGGTAGATCGCTCCCGCGGTATCGCCGGACTTAAAATAGTGCCACAGGGCCAGCTTTCCGCCGGCAATGCTTACGCCTTCGGCTTCCGGATGCGCCGGCGCTTCGGTATGCGGGCGGTTCGGCGGTAAATACGTGGCGAAGAGGTTGTACCCGCTCTTGATATCCCGGTCGTATAGATAGGCGGCACTAATATTCGGCTGGGCGCTCAATGCGCTCAGATTTT
>DASYZW010000226.1:0-6920 GCA_035945915.1 Verrucomicrobiia bacterium
GAATTAATTGGCAAGAACGCCATTGATCACCTGGTTCCGGCAAATCGGCGTGAAGAAGCGCGCCGTGATTTTGAAAAGTTGATCTCCGGCAGAAAGAACCGCGTCGAAGGCGAGAGCCTGATTGCCGGCGGACGGGTGACACCCGTCGAGCTGCGCGCGAATTTGATCGAATACGAAGGCCGGCCCGCCCTGTTGATGCACGTGCGCGATGTCACCGAGCGTCGTGCCACGCAAACGGCGCTCCAGAGTTCCGAGACTTTGTTTCGGTCCGGTTGGGAGAATTCAGCCGACGGCATGCGGTTAACCGATGAGAGCGGCGTGATCGTGGCTGTGAACGATGCCTTTTGCAAATTGGTTGGCATGGCCCAGGAGGAATTGGAAGGCAAACTCTTTACCGTCATCTATGCGGCTTCGGAAAACACGCAGGAAATGCTCCAGCAATACCGGACGAATTATTCCACTCATGAATTCGACGACAACCACGAATTCCATTACACGTTGCATAATGGGCGTGAAATCGTTCTTGAAGTGAATAATTCGTTCATCGAATTGCACGGCCAGCCCCAACTGACTTTAAGTCTGTTCAGGGACATTACCGCACAGCGCCGTCTGGAAGAGCAATTCAGGCAGGCGCAAAAGATGGAAGCCATTGGCCAGTTGGCTGGTGGTGTTGCGCATGATTTCAATAATATTTTAACCGTGATTCAGGGGCACGCTTCTCTTTTGGCCGGGGCCAAACTCGGGCAATCGGAGGAGAAATCAGCCAACCAGATTGTCCAGGCAGCCGCCCGGGCCGCCGGTCTCACGCGGCAATTGCTTACCTTCAGTCGACGGCAATTGATTCAGCCCAGGAAATTGGACATGAATAAGATCGTCGGCAATATGACGAACATGCTTGGGCGCCTGCTGGGAGAAGACATCACGCTTCAGCTCAATTATTGCCAGGCGGCGCCCACTGTTGAGGCCGACGCGGGAATGATGGAGCAGGTGCTGCTGAATCTGGCGGTTAATGCGCGCGACGCGATGCCCAAGGGCGGCCAATTGGCGATTCGCCTGACGGTCATTGACGTGGACGACGCCTACGTGGCGCAACAGCCGGATGCCCGCAAGGGGACATTCGTCTGCATCAGTGTCACCGATACCGGAACCGGAATTTCTCACGAAAATTTGCCGCGCATCTTCGAACCGTTTTTCACGACCAAGGCGGTTGGCAAAGGCACCGGACTTGGTCTCGCCACGGTTTACGGCATCGTCAAACAACACCAGGGTTGGATCGAATTGGAGAGCTGTGTGGGCAAAGGCACCACGTTTCGAATCTTTATACCCTGGATCAGCAGTGACAAAGTCGGCAACGAAAAGCCGACCACAGCCATTACCGTGCGCGGGGGCGAGGAAGGCGTCCTGTTGGTCGAAGATGAAAAACCAGTGCGTGAACTGGTGGCGCGAGTGTTGGAACGCTATGGGTACAAAACTTTCCAGGCCGAAAACGGTTCGAACGCGCTTGAGGTGTGGCAGCAACACAAAAATGAAATCAAGTTGGTCCTCACCGACCTTGTCATGCCTAATAATATGAACGGCCGGGAATTGGCTGAAAAATTGTGGGCACAGTCGCCCGGTCTCAAAGTCGTTTTTACAAGCGGTTACAGCGCGGATATCGTGGGCAAAGACTTTAAGCTCGAACCTGAACTTAATTTTCTCCAGAAGCCATACCAGCCCCAAATCCTCGCCCTGACGATCCGTCGCTGCCTGGACGGAAAACATAAGTAACCACCCTTACACGTCCAGCAATCCGGCCAAGCCAGCCCTCGATTGTCCGCAGATCCGCGATTGTCAGCCCGGCTGACGTGGCGTTATCGCGTTCGGGCAAACATGAATTGCCAAAGCCAGGACGAGCGCAGCAGAAATTTTCCGAGTGCGCCCTGGAACGGTCTTGCGACCATCATCCATTGCAGCATTTGCGCCCAGGCAAGCCTTTGATTGAAAGCAGCGTCGCACTTGGAAGCGATTTGACGTTTGGCTTCTATCCAATTGATTTTTCCGCGACAGTAAGCGGCGATGGGTTCGAGAGCGATTTCCCCCGACTCAAAGGCCATAGACATTCCGTTGCCGGTGACCGGCGGAGTCATCGTCAACGCGTCACCGATGCAACATTCGTCGCACGCGCGAGCGCGCCTTCGTTTCAATTGAATTCCACCGACAGAGCAAAAAGATTGCGGGTCAAATTGCGCATCCTTTAAGCGGGCTCTTAATCGCGAATCCGGCTGTCCCAGGAGCCAGTCAATTTTTGAGTCTGGTCGTTGTTTGTCCGCACGTGCCCTGAAGAGCCCGCAGACATTTAGTTGACCATGGTTGATGCGGTTCACACCCACGTAACCGTCGGGTGAAAGATGCATTTCCAGGTCAGCTTCCATGTGGGCTGAACTGGAAAAAGAGGCATGGGCCTTTACACCAAACCAACGGATTTCATTTCCAGCTGGCTCCAGGCGCCGACCCGTTGCGAAAACGACTCCTTCTTCGCGATTAATTGGATTGGCACGGGAGCGGAGTAGAAGTTCTCCCCCTAGCTCCCGAAATTTGGCGGCGAGCAGGGAATCCATTTCGTACCTCGACAAACAAAGCGCGGGAACGATGAGTTTGCGGACCGGCGATTTCGCAGTTCCAGAAATGAATATGGCAGTTTGCGCATAGATTGCGCCTGCCTTTTCGAAGTCAGCGAGCAGGCCTAAACGGCCCAGGACGGTTTGCCCGCGTCCGCTGATGAATTCGCCACATACGCGATGCCGCGGGTAATCACCCGATTCATGAATCGTGACGGCGACACCGCGCTGCCGAAGACCGATGCCCAGGCTCAATCCGGCAAGACCGCCGCCGATGATGGTGACAGGCCGTAACATTTTAGCGATTCCTGCGCCGGGCGATAAACAAATGGCTGAAAAGCCCGGCAGGGCGCTCAGTCAGAATCCAATCCTCGCCGCCGGGCCACATTGCCGACAACTCCTGTCCGTAAAAACCCGCGCGGATGCTAATTTCTGCATCGTGACGAGTTACTGGACCGCAACCGATGAACCACAGCATCCTGCCACTGAGGCGGGTTACTTTTGAGCGTCGTGGTTCGAGCGCGATTAAAAGGCTGGTGCAACGACCTGCCGATTTTAGCATTCCGACGAGTTCTTCACGCTGGAATTGATGAAGAAAAAGATTACAGATAATGGCGTCAGCGGTTCCAGCCAGAGATTGCTGGAGCCATTCAGAGGCCGTCTTGCGTTCTGTGTGGAGCTCCCAGCCGAGGCGGTTGAAGCATTCGCTAATTCCCGGATCGAAGGAATCCAGGCGATCTACCAGGGTCGCTTTTGCGCGCGGCCATTTTCGTCGCAGCCGGCGCGCAACAGTTAGCAGGAAGCGCCCGTCACCGGCGCCCAATTCGACAACCTGTGGCGGATTTGACGTTCGGAGATTTTGTGCCAGGGCGCGCGCCATGACCCAGGGATGACCCATGCTGAAATTGAGCAGCCGCAAGTCGCGTCGTGAGCGCAACGTGCGCGGATCCCGGGGAGGCAGTTCATCGAGCAATTCCGGCTCAACAATCCGACCGGGGATTTGTTTCATGCGCTCTCCACTTCCAGCAGCGCGCCGAAACAACTAAAGCCGGCGCCAAATGAAGACATCCACCATAAGCCGTTCTGCGCGCCATCCTGAAGCGCCGCCTGGAGGGCGAACAGGACAGATGGGCTGCTCATGTTCCCATAGTCTCGGAGGACCGCCTGGCTCCATCGGACGTCATCGCCGGACAAATTGAATCGTTCGCGCAATGCCAAAAGCACGTCCCGGCCGCCCGGATGAAAAATCCAGCCGTTGACGTTACCGGGCGGAATGCCGAAACGCATCGTTGTACTCTCAAAAAGGGCTCCTACGCTCTGTGCTGCAAGCGACGGAACCTGGGGCGTAAGAATGTTGCGGAGCATTCCGGATTTTTGTTCGAAACGCAACGCCTCGCGATCCGCCGGTTTCGTCAGGGAGGCGGCGCAGTTCCATTTCACGCGGCGGCCGCCGTTCGCTTCAGGCGAGACGACCACGGCCCCGGCCCCGTCGCCAAAAAGGCATGCACTGATAAGGACCCCCGCGTCATCGTCCAGGTAAAATGCAGCGCTGCAAACTTCGACACACACGGACAGTGCCCGTTTGCAATGGCCCCCTGCGAGCAGACTGCGTGCAGTTTCCAGGTTTGGAATGGCAGCGCCACATCCCTGTCCGACTAAATCGAGAGCGACAACGTCCGCCCGCAGGCCGAGTCGTTCGATGACGTAGCTGGTTAGGCCGGGGCATAAATAACCGGTGCAGGTGCTGATGAGGACGGCGTCAATTTCATGAGGATCCGTCTTCGACCGCGCCAGGGCTTGCCGGGCCGCTGAGGCGGCCAGATCCGGAGCGTTTTTGACAAAACGACTATGAAGGGAGTCCGGATTGATTTCGAACGCTTCTTCTAATTTTTCGAGCGCAAAGTGACGATGGGAGATGCCGTTCTCGCCGGTGAGAACCTTTTTTAAAATGGCTTTCGATCGTGGGTTTAACTCACGAAATCGCGGGCAATGCTGGACCGTCTGCCAGCAATCCATCTGGCTGTAACGCTTCGGCGGCGTCGCCGTGCCGATTCCGATAATAAACATGAAACTTTTCGGGCTGTCAGCGGATAGCCAGTGTTGCCGGGTTGGTTTTCCATGAAGCCGGGCCCGCGCAACATTGCAATAAGGCGTGGCCGAATGATGACGTGGTTGTCAGTCCTGAAGCCATGCATGCGATCTTGTTGTTGAAGAAATGATGCATCGCATCGGAGATCTTTCCCGGAAATTTTCTCTCGAAAAACATCCCGGTCTTGTACATGGCAAAAATACGACCGTCGTAAAAATATTCAATCAGGGACATCCACGACTTGATCAATCTTTTCATTTCCAGGGAGTACCCGGGTAAATCGTCAAGTTTTTCCGCCAACAACTCCGCTGATCGCAGTGCCAGCCACATGCCGGGCGAAAGCATAGGGTCGACAAAACCAAATGCGTCCCCGACCATGACCCAACCCGGCCCGTGGCCTGTGGTGGAAACCAGTTGATAATTCGCGTAAGTGGCAATTTCCGTTACGCGGCGGCGTTTGACGCCCGCCGCAGAGAGGAGGGGATCATGGTTGATAATGCCTTCGAGCCGTTCTTCGGGCGTATTTCCAAATTTTGCGGCGTCGTCTTTGTTTAGCACGACACCTACGGATAGGCAATCGCGTAACGGAATACGCCAGCACCAGCCGTTTTCCAGCCGGCCGATAATGACCTGGCCCGGTGGTGTGGGAATGTCGAACCCTTCGTAATGCGCGAAGTAGGCCACATCCTTGCGCGGGCCCAACTCGGACG
The DNA here is from genome assembly GCA_035945915.1 of Verrucomicrobiia bacterium. Lineage (GTDB taxonomy): Bacteria > Verrucomicrobiota > Verrucomicrobiia > Limisphaerales > UBA11358 > UBA11358. The sequence goes on from DASYZW010000226.1 coordinate 5,397, forward strand.
GAATTTCCAATGTGCGCGCGAAAAGTCTGTTTCGTCCAGTGGCATCCACTAGCAGGTCGGGCTGCCGGCCGCCAAGCCATGGCGCCTCCGAAAGCGTCTCGTCGGCGAGGCGTAATTGATTGCCATTTACCCGCTCAACCTTTGCGCGCACTTTGGCGCGTTTGGCGCCAAGTTCTTCAGCGCGCTGGTCCAGCAATTGATCGAACGCCGGGCGCGGTGAGTTATAGGCGTACGTAGGGAGCGCCGTACCCGTGAGAGACTCAAACGTAAAGTCAATCCGGTCGCTCGCGCTCAGGGTGAAGCTTACTCCCGGTTTGTGCTGGCAAATCTCTGCCACACGTTTTTCCAGGTCCAATTTGCGCAGCACGGGGATTATCGCCGGAATCAGCGATTCGCCCACGATAAGCTCAGGCCGGCGGCCATCGTCGAAGATCGTCACGTCAATGCCCTTTCGCGCGAGAAATGAGGCGAAGGTGGAACCTGACGGGCCGCATCCGATGACACCGACGGTTTTGATGGAGTTGTTTAGCATCGCAGTATCATCCTTATTTCGGAACAAGATGGTTTGGCGCGGTCGATTTGGGCAAGGAAAAAATTGTGGTTCCGTATATCGGGAAATGGCGTTGCGCCGCCGCCAAGTGGAAAACGAATCGAAAAAACTAATGCCTCTTGACGTTGTGCTTATGATTAGACAACCTCAATGGCAGGATTGCGTTGAGTTGGCGATCAAAATAAACCCGTTAACACTATGAAAAAAATATCAGCTATCGGTGCATTGGTTACCACGGTTGCAATTGCCGGTATTTGCGGCTGCGCTTCCAAATCCAATGACAGTACTGCTCCGGCGTCCCAGCCGGCAGTGTCAGAAACCACGACAAACGCCGCGGCCAGCCAGCCCCCAAAACAACCAAAAGACAAACGGCCGATTGAACAACGTTTGGCAGTCGGAATGACGATGGACCAGGTTAAAGAGGCGTGCGGCAATCCCAAGAATATCGCGATGAACAGCGACGGCTCGGCGACCTGGGTTTATAATAACGCTCAGAACGCATGGATTCCCAATTACACTCTCTTTGGCGGCAAAATCCATTACGTCACAGTCATGTTTGACGCCAATGGCAAAGTGAAAAGCTGGTCATCGGCTTCCACTGGCATGTATTGAGTCACGCGGATTGTAGCCCGGAGCCATTGGATCGGGAGAACTGCTGTTAATTGCGAGTGACGGTCGCCGTCACTGCCATCGGCCTTTTTTGTGCGGGTTGCGTCACAAGCAGTTGGGCTCCGCCTCTTTTCATTTGGCGCCACCACCTCAACCAGCGCAGGGTGTCCGCGATTGGGCGAATGCGGCTTTTCCGCGACGCTGCCAGGGTGCGAATAGAGACAAAATCGACGCGATAGTTTGCTGCAATAAACGCCATCAACATCTCGGATTCGACTTCAAAATGCTGTGCGCGTAAAGACAGGCGGGACCACGCGTGAAGATGGATAAGACGAAATCCTGACTGGGTGTCAGGAAGAGTGAAT
>DASYZW010000227.1:0-4178 GCA_035945915.1 Verrucomicrobiia bacterium
GGGAAGTTGCTCCAGGTCCCCGCCGGGAAAGGCCTCCTCGGGCGCGTGGTCAACTGTCTTGGCCAGCCGGTCGACGGCAAGGGGCCCGTCCGGGCCGAAACGACCTACCCGGTCGAGAAAATCGCGCCGGGCATCATCCGCCGCAAATCCGTTACCCAGCCGGTGCAAACCGGCATTATGGCCGTCGATGCCATGATTCCCATTGGGCGGGGCCAGCGCGAACTGATCATCGGCGACCGGTCGACGGGCAAGACCACGATCTGCATTGACACGATTATCAACCAGGCGCGCATGAACCAGGCGGCGGAAGCCGACAAGGAATACCGCCCGCTCTATTCGATTTATGTGGCCATCGGCCAGAAGCAGTCCAACATCGCCCGGGTCATCAGCGTTCTCGAGGAGCAGGGCGCCATGCCCTACACGATCGTCATCGCCGCGCCGGCTTCGGACTCGGCCACCAACCAGTACCTGGCTCCTTTCGCCGGCGCCGCCATGGGCGAATGGTTCATGGATAACGGCATGGATGCGTTGATCATTTATGATGATTTATCCAAGCACGCGGTGGCGTACCGGCAGGTGTCGCTGGTATTGAAGCGCCCCTCCGGACGCGAGGCGTATCCGGGAGACGTATTTTATCTGCACAGCCGTTTGCTCGAGCGCAGCGCGCGCGTTTCCGAGAACTACGGAAATGGTTCGCTGACGGCCCTGCCGATCATTGAAACCCAGGCGGGCGACGTTTCGGCGTACATTCCCACGAACGTGATTTCGATTACGGACGGCCAGATCTACCTGGAAACGGATTTGTTTTACCAGGGCATTCGGCCGGCGATTTCCGTCGGTTTGTCCGTCTCCCGCGTGGGGTCCGCGGCGCAGATCAAAGCGATGAAGCAGGTCGCCGGACGCATTAAGGGCGACCTGGCGCAGTTTCGTGAACTGGCGGCGTTCGCGCAATTCGGGTCGGACCTCGATCCCAAGACGCAGGCGATGCTCGAACGCGGCAAGCGCATTGTCGAGTTGTTCAAGCAGAACCAATTTCAACCCGTGCCGGTCGAGTCGCAGGTCGCGATTCTTTGGACGGTGCAAAACAATTTCCTCGACGATGTTCCGGTGGACAAGGTCAAGGATTTCCAGGCGAGGTTCATGGATTATTTGAACACGCGAAAAGCGGACCTGTTGAAGAAGATTCGGAACGAAAAAGCGGTGAGCGACGCCGTAGCCGGGGAATTGAAAGCGGCGATTTCGGAATTCAAGCCGACCTATCACTAAGGCATTAGATGCCCAGCACACGCGACATACGCCGGCGAATCAAGTCGGTCAAGAATACGGCGCAGATTACCAAGGCCATGCAAATGGTCGCGGCGGCGAAAATGCGCAAGGCGCAGCAGGCCGCGCTGGTGGGACGCCCGTATGCGGAGCTGTTGAACCGGATCCTGGCCGAGGCGGCGCCGCGCATCGTGTCTTTCAAACACCCGCTGATGGACAAGCGGGACGTGAGAAAGCGCGGCGTGATCCTGGTAAGCACGGACCGCGGCCTTTGCGGGGCGTTGAACTCCAACCTCTTTCGCGAAGTGTCGAAACTGGAGAAAGGGACATCTGTATTCGTCGCGGCGGGCAGAAAAGGCGCGCAATTCGTCGCGCGGACCAAACGCCAGCTTTCGGCGGAGTTTACTTACAAGGATCCACCGACGTTTGCCGAAGCGCGGGCCATTTCAAAATTCGCTCAGGATTTGTTTTTGAAGGGCGAAGTGGACGCGGTGGACGTTTTATTCACGAACTTTGTTTCCACACTGGTGCAGCAGCCGAAGATGATTCCGCTGCTGCCGATTGGAAAAATCCAGGCCGTCACGGCCGGGGTCAACGTATCCGGGCAGGATTTGCAGGCCGGCGGCGGAGCGCGCACGGACGTGTTTGAATTTGAGCCGGATGAAAAAACGGTGCTGAGCGCTTTGCTGCCGCACAGCCTGAATTTTCAGGTGCATCAAATTTTGCTTGAAGCGCGGGCCTCCGAGCACAGCGCGCGGATGGTGGCCATGAAGAACGCGACGGACAACGCGAAACAATTGATTAAAGACCTGACGCTCGAATACAACAAGTTAAGGCAGTCCAACATTACCAAAGAATTGCTGGAAATCACCACGGCGCAAATGGCGGTGGCATAATCTTCAACCCAAATTTCGAACTAATAGAATCGCATGAACAAAGGCAAAATCGTTCAAATTATCGGCCCGGTCGTGGACGTGGAATTCCCCGAGACCGTGCCGCCCATTTATAACGCCCTGACCGTGGACTTTGAAGTTCCGGGGCAGGGGAAGACGAAACAGACCCTCGAAGTGGAGCAGCACCTGGGCGACAACTGGGTGCGATGCGTGTGCATGGGTTCCACCGAAGGCATGAAGCGCGGTTACGAAGTGGCCGACACCGGCAAGGCGATCTCCATGCCGGTTGGTGAAGCAGTCATGGGCCGTGTGTTTAACGTCGTCGGTGAACCCGTGGACGAACAGGGCCCGGTCAAAGCGGACAAGTTCAACCCGATTCACCGCCAGGCGCCCTCGTTGACGGATCAATCTACTTCGCCGCAAATCCTGACGACGGGCATCAAGGTCATCGATCTGATTTGTCCGTTTCTTAAAGGCGGCAAAGTTGGCGCGTTCGGCGGCGCGGGCGTCGGCAAGACCGTCGTCATCATGGAATTGATCAACAACATTGCCAAACTGCACGGCGGTATTTCCATGTTTGCCGGCGTGGGTGAACGCACCCGTGAAGGCAACGACCTATACAACGAAATGATCGAAGCGGGCGTCATCAAAGTGGAGAAGGACGATAAAGGTCATCCGAAAAAGAATGAACATGGTTTGCCGATCATCGCCCCGGGATCGAAAATCGGGCTGGTCTATGGCCAAATGAACGAACCGCCGGGAGCCCGTCTGCGTGTGGCGCTTTCAGCGCTGGCGGTGACGGAATATTTCCGCGATGAAAAAAACCAGGACGTGCTCCTGTTCATTGACAATATCTTTCGCTTTTCACAGGCCGGTTCGGAAGTCTCGGCATTGCTGGGCCGCACCCCAAGCGCAGTGGGTTACCAACCCACGCTCGCGGCGGAAATGGGTGACCTGCAGGAACGCATCACTTCGACGCGAAAAGGCTCCATTACGTCGTTCCAGGCCGTATACGTGCCCGCCGACGACCTTACTGACCCCGCGCCGGCGACAACATTCGCGCATTTGGACGCCACGATCGTGCTTGAGCGATCCATCGCCGAACTGGGGATTTATCCGGCGGTCGACCCGCTTGCGTCCAGTTCCCGCGCCCTGGCGCCGGAAATCGTCGGCAACGAGCATTACGAAGTCGCCCGCGGTGTGCAAAAGGTATTGCAGCGGTACAAGGATTTGCAGGACATCATTGCGATTCTGGGCATGGACGAACTTTCCCCGGACGACAAATTGACAGTCTATCGGGCCCGCAAGATCCAGAGGTTCTTGAGCCAGCCATTCTCCGTGGCCGAAGTATTCACCGGCCGGCCCGGCAAACAGGTCGCCGTGGCGGAAACGGTTCGCGGCTTTAAGGAAATCCTGGAAGGCAAGCATGACGATGTCCTCGAACAAAACTTCTACATGAAGGGCGGCATCGACGAAATCAAGGAAGCCTAGTTCGAAGCTGTCATTATCAATTGAATCATGGCCAATACTCTAAAACTGGAAATTGTGACGCCGGAGGCCAAAACCTTTTCCGAGGATGTGGACATGGTCACGCTGACTGGCGGCGAAGGCGAAATGGGCATTCTTCCGCAACATATGCCCCTGATGACTGAGCTGGTCGCCGGCGAAATCCACGCCATCAAAAACAACCAGAGTATCTTCCTCGCCGTCGGCGATGGTTTCGTTCAGGTGACCGGCGACCGCGTCTCCATTTTGACGGACATGGCGGTTAAGGCGGAAAACATCGATGAAGCCGCCGCTGAGCAGGCCCGCCAGCGCGCGGAAGACCGCTTAAAACAAAAGTTGAGCGACGAAGACGCGGCAATGGTGCAGGCCGCCCTGGCGCACGCGCTGACGCAGTTGCAGGTCAAGCGGCGGCACAAGCGGTGATCCCCCGGAGCGTTTTGCGGGACTGCCGGGCAGGGCGAAGGCGGCTCAAGCATTTCCGCACAACGTCACTGGTCCGCGACGTCCCCTTTTTCT
>DASYZW010000228.1:0-7067 GCA_035945915.1 Verrucomicrobiia bacterium
ACGCCCGGAGAACCCGATGCAAACGGACGGTATTGGACATATTCTCGTTTAGTTAATTGTTCGTATTGTCGTTTCATAGGTAAAACGAATCGCGTCTGCCGAAAAGGACAATTATTTTCGCCTCGGGAATTTTCGGCCGTCGGAGAGGCTGATTTTTGAGCCTTGGCCAGCCGAAAAGACTTGCAAAATTTCGGAATTGTGGGCAAATGGCCGCAGAGCCGAGGCTGCTCGCCGGGAAATCCAGGCGCCGGAAATTTTAATAAAACCCATTGCATACCGAAATCGAGTCAGACCACCGGTCACCTATGCGCATTCTTTCCTCAGTCGATACCAGTATCGCGAAGCTGATGGTTGCGCTCGTTGTCGCCATTCTCTTGTTGTCAGGCCAATCGCAGGCTGCCCAAACATTTCAACACCATGTACCGGCGGTCATCGGGTCGTTCCATTTAAAACCGGTCGGCAAGGTTTCGGATTCGACCCCCATTAACCTCGTCATCGGCTTGCCGTGGCGTAACCGCGAAACGCTGACCAATCTGCTGCACGATCTTTACGATCCGCGCAGCCCCAATTTTCACCATTATTTGTCCCCGAAACAATTCGCGGATGAATTTGGTCCTTCCACCAATGATTATGAAACGCTCGCCGCCTTTTTCCAGGCGCGCGGCCTCACCATCGCGCATCGTCATCCGAACCGGATGCTAATGGACGTCCAGGGGACGGCATCGGCGGTGAACGCGCTGCTGCATGTGCATTTGCTCACGTATCGGCATCCGACGGAAGCGCGTAATTTCTATGCGCCGGACGCCGATCCATCGCTGGATTCGCCTGTGCCGGTGCTGGATATCAGCGGCCTGGACACGTTTGAAACGCCTTCTTCCTATGTGCATTGGGAGACCAATTTGCCCGCGCTGGCCGGCGGCGGCGGGCCGGAGCCGTACAGCGGTTCGGGTCCGCTCGGGTTCTATCGGGGATATGATTTTCGGGACGCCTATTTTCCACGCGTCAGCTTAAATGGCGCCGGGCAGAGCGTGGGCCTGTTGGAAATGGACGGCTATTATACCAACGACGTCCTCACGTACATCCAGCAGGCGGGCCTGACCAATGTGCCGTTGCAAAACGTTTACCTGGATTCCATTACCAACAACGTCGCCGGGACGAATAACCTCGAAGTCTCGTTGGATATTGATATGGCCATAGCCATGGCGCCGGCCATTAAAAGCGTGATCATTTATGAGGGCACCAATACCGCCGACATTCTCAACCGAATGGCCACGGACGATTTAGCCAATCAACTGAGTTCTTCGTGGAAACCGTTCGACGCCTCCGCGCTCACCGACCAGGCGTTGCAGGAATTAATCGCGCAGGGCCAATCCATGTTTCAGGCTTCCGGCGATGGCGGCGCTCAACCAGTATTGGACATCGGCCAGCCGAGCAGCCCGTACGAAACGCTCGTGGGCGGGACCGCCCTGAGCACCTCCGGCGGCCTGGGGTCCTGGGTTTCCGAATCAGTGTGGCATCCCAGCAGCGCGAGCGCCAGCGGCGGGGGCATCAGCGCGGTTTATCCAATACCGGATTGGCAAACCAACGTGAGCATGGCATCCAACCAGGGCTCGGTTTCGTACCGGAATTCCCCGGACGTCGCGCTGGTGGCCAACCAGGTGAACGTCATCGCCAACAACGGCTTTGGCTACGGCGTCGGCGGCACGAGTTGTTCGGCGCCGTTATGGGCCGGCATCGCCGCCCTGATCAACCAAAAGGCGGCGCAAAACGGCCTTCCCCCCGTCGGTTTTCTCAACCCGGCCCTGTACGGCATCGGCTTAAATTCGCGCTACCACGCCTGCTTCCACGACGTCACCGCCGGCAACAGTTTTACGCCGGCCAGTCCCGCGGAATTTTCTGCGGAGCCCGGGTACGACCTGTGCACCGGCTGGGGCTCTCCCACCGGCGAAAACCTGATCGACGCCCTCATGCCGGCGCTCGCCATCGCATCCTCCGCAAACCAGGTCGTCATTTCATGGCCGGTCCTCTGGACCAACGCCGTGCTGCAGCAAAGTTGGAGCCTCTCGACCGTCCACTGGAGCACGGTCACCAATTCCGTGACCGTGGTCGAAGACCTGAACCAGGTCGCCGTCACGCCCTCCGGCACGAATGATTTCTTCCGGCTGGCGCTGCCGTGACCGCCCCGCGATGTCTCGCCTGAAAGCGGCTCGTCCAGGAAATGAACCGCGCCCTCGGCCGAAAAAACTAACACACCCGGCTTTACAGCCCGTCCGATTCCGCGCAACCGACGCCCATCTTCATTTTGCCTCTGTCACCCATGGCACTCCCGTCGCTCACCTTTCGCTTTAGCCTCCAGGCGACCCGGAGAGCCGGTCGTCCACCGGCCATTTCTTGCAGCGCTGCCGGGCAATAAAGGAGAAAGATTTTCCATTGACCATGACAGATGATCGATTGAGAGAATGGTGACATGAATCGAAATCGAATATCTCCAAAGACCAGCGATAACGTCCCGGCGGTTGCAGTCGAATCCGCGCAGGCCTGGCTGGCTGCGCTCGATAGCAGCGGCTATTCCAAGGCGTGGGAGGAATCCGCTGCCACCATGCACTCCTGCATCAGCCGGGCGGATTTTGAAAAATCGATGCAGAGCCACCGAGTCGCATTGGGCAGAATGATGTCCAGAGAAATCAAAATCCAGCGACACCTGCGCAGCGTCCCATGGAGCGGGAAAGACACCGCTGTCATATCCTATATTACCACATTCGAGAAAAAGACCGATGTGCCTGAGAGTATCGTGCTCGCACTCGATCCGGACGGGAAATGGAGAGTCGAGGGCTATACCTTGCCATGATATCTCCTTTGGTGACTGGTTGCAGGCCGCAATCGCCTCGCGCAACGTTCTTGTGATTACCAATCCATAATCCAGGCCGCCGCGCCGCCGAATCCCGATTCACCGCAATTCCCAATTCGCTTCCCTCCACACCCATGGCACCTCCGTCGCTCATGGCACTCTTGGCATTCATGTTCACTCGCGTCGCTCATGGCACTGCTTTTGAACCTTCCCCGCTCCTCATTGTCGAATTCCCCAAACCGGCATCGAATGTCCCGTTAGAGGTTTAACTGACGCTGGACAAAGTGAATGTTTCGTAGGAGTATAATGGCATGAGCGATGAGTCAATGAGCAATTTTACCCCGCGGGCGCAGCAAGTGCTGGCGCTGGCGAGAAAGGAAGCTGACCGCTTCAATCATAATTATCTGGGGACCGAGCATCTCCTGCTCGGCCTCATTAAATTGGGCCAGGGCGTCGCCGTCAACGTCCTCCAGGGCATGGGTATAGACCTGGAAACCGTCCGCATGGAAGTCGAAAAACAGACCGGCACAGGTCCCGACCAGAAAATGATCGGGAATATTCCCTATACGCCTCGCGTAAAGAAGGTCCTGGATTTGGCCCGGCGCGAAGCCAAAAATCTCAACCATACTTATATCGGCACTGAACACCTCCTGCTGGGCCTTTTGCGGGAGGGCGACGGCATCGCCGCGCAGGTCCTCCGGAACCTGGACGTGGATATCGAAGAAGCGCGCCAGCGCGTGTTGAAGGAGCTGGATCCCAATTTCGGAAATGAAGAGTCGTCCATCCCGGCCGGTGAAAAACCCGCGCAACAGGAAAAGAAAGGCGAAGTCAAAACGCCCGCGCTCAAGGCGTTTGGCCGCGACCTGACGGAAATCGCCCGCAAAGGCGAGATGGACCCGGTTATCGGACGCAAAAACGAAATCGAACGGGTCATCCAAATCCTCTGCCGCCGCACCAAGAACAATCCGGTGTTGCTCGGTGAAGCCGGCGTGGGCAAAACCGCCATTGTGGAAGGCCTGGCCCAGGAGATTGCCCGGGGCAACGTGCCGGAAATCCTGTTGAATAAACGGGTCATTACGCTGGACCTTGCGCTGATGGTCGCCGGCACCAAGTATCGCGGACAATTCGAAGAGCGCATCAAGGCGGTCATGGATGAAATCCGCCGCGCCAAGAACGTCATTCTGTTCATCGACGAGCTGCACACCATCGTCGGCGCCGGCTCGGCCGAAGGCACCATGGACGCCAGCAATATCATCAAGCCCGCCCTGTCGCGCGGCGAGATGCAGTGCATCGGCGCCACCACGCTCAACGAGTACCGCAAATACATCGAAAAGGACGCGGCGCTCGAACGCCGTTTCCAGGCCGTCAAAGTCGAGGCGCCCTCCGTGGACGATGCCATCGAAATCTTGAAAGGTCTCCGTCATAAATATGAGGAGCATCATAAGGCCGAGTTTACCGATGATGCGGTGGCCGCAGCCGTGAAGCTCTCGGACCGGTATATCACCGACCGGTTTCTGCCGGACAAGGCGATTGACGTCCTGGATGAAGCCGGCTCGCGCGCCCGCATCGGCACGATGACCCGGCCGCCCGAATCCAAGGCGCTGGAATCCGATATCGAGGAAATCAAGACGCAAAAAGAGCGGGCCATCAAGAACCAGGATTTCGAAGGCGCCGCCTCCATGCGCGACAAGGAAAAGCAGGCGAAGGAAAAGCTGGAGAATCTTTTGCGCGAATGGCGCTCGCACCGCGAGGAAAAGCGCGTGCAGGTCAACGAAGAAGACATTTTGCACGTCGTTTCCAAGTGGACCGGCGTACCGCTCAAGCGGATGGGCCAGGACGAGGCCGCGCGATTGCTCAATGTCGAAGCCGAGATGGAAAAAACCGTCATCGGCCAGCGCGAGGCCGTTTCAGCCATCTGCAAAGCCTTGCGCCGCTCGCGCGCGGATTTCAAAGATCCCAAACGCCCCATTGGCACGTTCCTCCTGCTGGGACCCACCGGCGTCGGCAAAACCTTGCTCGCCAAGACCCTCGCCGAACAAATGTTCGGCGATAGCAAGTCCCTCATCCATTTGGACATGAGCGAATACATGGAGAAATTCAACGTCTCGCGTCTCATCGGCTCCCCGCCCGGGTACGTGGGTTATGAGGAAGGCGGCCAACTGACCGAGAAAGTCCGGCGCACTCCGTATTCCGTCGTGCTCTTTGACGAAGTCGAAAAAGCGCATCCGGACGTCTGGAACATCCTGTTGCAAATCCTGGAAGAAGGAAAATTGACGGACAACGTCGGTCGCGTCGTCAATTTCCGGAACACCATCATCCTGATGACCTCCAACGTCGGCTCGGACACGATCAAGCGCCAAAGCACCCTTGGCTTTTCGCCCATCTCCGACGAAGCCACCTACGAGAAAATGCGCGAACGCATCATGGAAGAATCCAAGCGCACCTTCCGCCCGGAATTTTTGAACCGGTTGGACGACGTCATCGTCTTCCGTTCATTCACGAAAGACGACCTCATCCGGATTTTGAGCCTGGAAATCGAAAAGGTCCTCCAACGGCTGCGCAACAAAAACATCAAAGTGGAATTGGACGACAAGGCGAATGAATTCCTCGTCGAAAAGGGGTACAACCCCGATTTCGGCGCGCGTCCCATGCGCCGGGCGGTCGAGCGTTTCCTCGAAGATCCGCTCGCCGAGGAAATTCTCAAGGGCGGTGTTCATGAAAATGAGCCCGTCGTGGTGACCCGCGACGGTGAGAAACTCGTGTTCCAGCAGAAGGCCACGTCCGATAACGCCGTCACCAGCCAATAACGACAGGATGGCAGGGCGGAGCGGCCGCTCCGCCACCGCCCCTAAAGCGGGCGGAACGAACCATGTTAGGGCGGCAGTGCATGCCAGTGGTGCTACCACCGCCAATTTCCAAACCCGTTTCACGTTTTAACTTATTAACGTTTTAACGTCACCAACCAATCGATGACTGTCCGACTTTTCATCAAGCCCTACTGTCCCTGGTGCGACAAGGCCATAGACTGGCTGGACGAGCATGGCGTCTCGTACGAAACGCTCGACGTCATCGCCGACCCCGAGGCAAACGCCGAGATGCTCCGTCTTTCCGGCCAAACCCTGGCCCCCGTGATTGACGTGGACGGCAAGGTCCTCGCCGATTTCGGCCCCGAAGAACTCGCGCAATTCTGGGCGAAAATCTCTTAGAGTCCCTGCGAGGTTACGAAGACAATCTCGCGGCACGGAGGCGACGTACGCAAAGGTTTCAGGTAGGGGCGGCGCGCTGATTGCAGGTGGTGCTACCACTCCCCGCCCGTCCCCCGGGCGGAACAACCATTAATCTCTGTAGGCGCCGAGGTGACGAGACTCGAACTAACACCGAATCACCGCCACCGATCAAAACCAGAAAATTTAACCGCATAGATCGCAAACAACGCAAAGAATTTTTGGTGGGGGACGCAGACCTGCTCACCGCGCTGAAAGCGCAGCTCATCGTAGCCGTCGGCGATCGCCAGTGAAGGCAAGTCGTGCTACGACCGCTGCCACCGCCGCCCGTCTACCAAATCTCCGGATTTCTCCGTAGGTGACGACGTCAGGAGACTCTAATTACATTCAGCAGTTTGATCGACGGCCGTAGTTCGATCAATCAGAGTCTCGTGACCTCGACACCTGCCAAATCTCCTGATCTCCGTAGGCGCCGAGGTGACGAGGCTCTAACTATTCCTGCCACGCTTCAACGCTTAAACACAGAGCATGCCTCCTTTGCGCGGCCTCCGCGTGAGGAATTCCACGTGCTCTTTTGCGTTCTCTGCGATCTCGGTGATCTATGCGGTTAACCCGCCGGCAAAGCGCGCTTGCGTCCTGGAGCGGTGGCGGTGACACGAACCTCGAAAGTTTTCGGGGCTCTTGCGACTGATTTTGCTCTTGTATAAGATTAAAAGTTTAGTTAGTCAGGAAAAAGTCGCCGAGAACTGTAGCATCACCAATCGGGAAATTTTCGGAGCGTCCGGGAAAAAAACCGGCGGAACGGTTTCTGCATAGGTGACTGTCTTTCAATATTTTACAAAGCGTTGGTTTCGCCGTTTTTGATCGGATCATGCATTTTGCATGCGACAGTTCGAAAAATGAGGCGCGCAAAATTTGTTCTAAATTTTTGATTCTGAATTCTGTCAAGCGATTGGTGAATTCGGGACTTCCCAGAGCCACAGATGGACACAGAT
>DASYZW010000229.1:0-1652 GCA_035945915.1 Verrucomicrobiia bacterium
TGGACTTGCCCGAACCATTGGGGCCGAGCAATCCAAAGACTTCCCCGCGCCGGACTTCGAAATCCACGTTGTCCACCGCGCGAGCTTTGGGACGGTTCCAAAAGTCCTTGAAAACTTTGGTAAGACCGCGAACGGCCACAACGAGTTCGGCGGACTTGGGGCTCACGGATTCCGTTTTTGGATTCAATTCAGCAACGGGCATGGCTCTTCTTTCATTTTTGTTTAACAACTGCTGTTTTTAAGACAACGGCAAGGCCGTTTTTGTCCAATCTTTTTTAGGCAAAATATTAGAACATTATTGGCCGGCATTGCGGAAAATGTCCGCCAGGTCGTTTTTCGTCTTTTTCTTTTCCGCAACGTCAATCATTGCGGAATAAAGTTCCCATGTTGGAGGCTGAGCATAAACGCCGTTGATGGCAAGAAAAACCAATGCCGACGCGACGGCCGTCCGTTTATTTCCATCGATGAAAGCTTGCGATTCCGCCAAGTGGAAGGCATAGCTCGCGGCAATATCAAATAAATCAACATCCCCATAATAAAAAGTGTTTTTAGCGGAGGCTAACGCAGATTCAACCAGCCCCGCGTCCCGTGTGCCGTCGCTTCCGCCATGCTCAGCCAGGCTTCGGGCATGTACGCGAAAGACTTCATCTGTTGTCAAAAAGCGCGGCTCCTTCACTTGGCTAGAGCGTTCAACAACTCCCGGTTTTCCCGAAAGACAACATCGCATGCTTCCTCAAATGAGAGGTGTTTTCCAAGCCATTGTTTAGCGTTTGCGGCCCGATCACGCATGATTTTCTTTGTCAGGAGTACGAAAATCTCTTGTTGCTCCTTATCGGGCAATTCTTCTATTTGTTGCATGATTTCAGCGGCACTCATGGTATTAATCTAATGAAATTCTGCCTGCCGAGCAAGGTGACATAAAGTCATCTTTGCGAATACCCGTCTTTCCAGAAATGCTGCACTCGTCCTATTGTCAAAAGCCGTCAGAAAATCACCCACTTTAGGCGTAGTGGCTATAGCCACACACCGAGTCGATGGACCAGGTTGTTTCAGCAATCCATTGATCTATCAATCCAATTCGCCCGCTCACGCCATCTTCGGCGTCATTTGTCCGGATGCCTTGCGGGCCGATTCCTGCGCTTCCGCGTGGAAATGTTCCAGTTCCTCGCCGGTGCGCACCAGGCGGGCGCTGTTGAAGATCACAATCAGCGGGCCGGTCACGTTCAGGACCGCCGCGGTCACCGGGCCGATGACACCAAACGCCGAGGCGGACAATCCTAAAATGATGAAACAAGCGCCGAATGCAAAATTCTGGTTGATGACGGCGCGGGTGCTGCGGGAAAGCTGCACCAGGAAAGGCAGGCGGCGCAGGTCATTGTTCATGAGAGCAATCGTCGCGCTGTGAATGGCCACTTCACTGCCCGCTGCGCCCATCGCGATGCCGATGTCGCCGGCGGCCAGGGCAGGGGCATCGTTCACACCGTCGCCCACGACGGCCACTTTATAGCCTTTGGCTTTGATGCTGTGGACAAATTCCACTTTGTTTTGCGGCAGGCAATCGCCCTTGGCTTCTTCGCACCCGATTTCGGCAGCCACGCGACTGGCCACCGGCTGGCGGTCGCCGGAAATCATCGCAATGCGGCGCACGCCGG
>DASYZW010000230.1:0-3031 GCA_035945915.1 Verrucomicrobiia bacterium
ATCATGACGTCCACGTATTTGGCAATTTCCTTGTTCACCTCTTGCGCTTTCTTGAGCCCGCCGATGGATTTCCACAGCGACGGGCGGTAATTCAGGTCATAGCTCACCACCACGCCGTGCTTTTTGGCGGCTTTCACGGCATCAATGGTCAGCGCGGCCGTGGATTCGGACAATGCCGCGAAAATGCCGCCCGTATGCAGCCAGCGGGCGCCAAGTTTTCCAAAAATATGGTCCCAGTCGAAGTCTCCGGGCTTGAGTTGGGATGCGGCCGAATTGCCGCGGTCCGGCACGCCCACGGCGCCCCGAATGCCAAAGCCCCGTTCGGTGAAGTTAAGGCCATTGCGGATCGTGCGGCCAATGCCGTCGTCGGGACGCCACAGGATAAAGTCCGTGTCCACGCCGCCCTGCATGATAAAGTCCTCGATCAAATGGCCGACTTCGTTGTCCACGAATGCAGTGCAGACGGCGGTTTGGTAACCGAAACACTTTCGCAGACCGCGGGAAGTATTGTATTCGCCGCCGCCTTCCCAGACTTTGAAGTCACGTGCCGTGCGGATCCGGCCTTCGCCTGGGTCGAAGCGAAGCATGATTTCACCAAGGGAAATTTGGTCATACTTGCAGGAAGCCTTGTCACGAAGTTGGATGGACATAAAGTGCTGAACATTAAATTCTGGCCCCATTAGCGTCAAGCGCTTACGTTAACTCCGATTTTTGTCCCACGTTGCACGAATCGCAAACACCATCGCATTGACACTGCCCAACCGGCTGCTATGATTTTGATGCTTATTGCGGGTGTAGCTTAATGGTAAAGTTCCAGCCTTCCAAGCTGGCCACGTGGGTTCGATTCCCATCACCCGCTCCATCTTTTTGACTGCGCAAATTCCCTATTGCGTCATCGGTTCAGGCCCGGCGGGCGTTGCCTGCGCGACCGCGCTCCGGGAGCGCGGGGCGCGCGTCCTGATGCTTGACGCGGGTCTCACATTAGAGCCGGAACGCGCCCGCGTCGTCGCTGACCTGGCGCAAAAGAAGTCGTCCGCATGGCCAGTGTCGCAAATCGCCGCTGTCCACGGTGACCGCAACACGGACGTTAAGAGCCTTCCGAATAAACGCCTGTTTGGGTCGGATTTTCCGTATCGTGAAACCAGTGAGAAAATTCCCTGGCGGGGACGCGATGTGGCGGTTTGTCCGTCGCTAGGCTTGGGCGGGTTCAGCAACGTTTGGGGTGCGGCCATGCTGCCGTTGCGTGATGAAGATATTTCCGATTGGCCAGTTAAAAACTCCGATTTGGCCGAACATTACCACGCAATCACTGAACTGACCGGATTTTCCGGACGACGCGACGGGTTGGAGTCGATCTTTCCATTGCACACAAACAGCCCTGTGTCCCTCAATCCCAGCCGCCAGGCGGCGGCATTTTTAACCGGGCTGGAGCGCCATGGCGAAACGTTGCGCGCCCGTGGTTGGCATTTCGGCCAGTCGCGTCTCGGCGTGCGGGCCGTGGACTCTCCACGCGGACCCGGGTGCGTCGCGTGCGGCTATTGCATGACCGGGTGTGTGTATGGATGCATCTATAACGCGGCGGATACAGTGCGAGAATTGCAGCGGCGGGAGAATTTCCGGTATGAAAGCGATGTGATTGTTACGCGCTTGCGCGAAACAGCGGGCGTGGTTTTGATCGACGGTTTTCATCGGCGAACTGGCGAACCGCTTTCGTTTGAAGCGGAGCGTGTTTATCTGGCGGCGGGCGTCATTCCAACGGCCCAGATTGTTTTGCGTTCGCAGGGCGCATACGATCGGCCACTGACCTTGCGCGACAGCCAATATTTTTTAGTTCCCATCATTCGCGCGCGTGGCATCCGGAACGTGGATAGCGAGGCGCTCTATACGTTGAGCCAGGCCTTCCTGGAATTATTTCATCCGCGGCTTGGCCCGCATCCGGTCCATTTGCAAATTTACACATACAGCGAAACCATTGCCGCCGCCGTGCGCGGCTCGCTGGGTCCACTGAAAATGTTCGCGCGGCCAATCCTGGAGCGGCTACTAATCGTTCAAGGGTACCTCCATTCGAATGAATCGTCGGCGATCCAAATGACATTAAAACGCGATGGCTCGAAGGACCTTTTGCAATTGGAACCCGTGATCAATCCAGGAACGGGCGGCGCCGTCAGAAGAGTGCTGCGCGAACTCCAGGGCCAATGTCGGGCGCTAGGCGGCCTCGTTATCCCGCCGATGTTACAGATCGCCCAGCCGGGGAGGGGATTCCACTGTGGCGGCTCCCTTCCTATGCGGACCCAACCCGGCGAATTCGAAACGGATACCCTTGGCCGCCCGAGCGGTTTGTCCCGCGTTCATGTCGTGGATGCCAGCATATTGCCCGCCGTTCCTGCCACCACGATCACGTTTTCCGTGATGGCCAATGCGCATCGAATTGGTTGGGAAACCCATTCGGTGTGATACTTGATTCCCTTCCTCGCTTCAACAGTTTAACTTCCCCAAAATGGACATCGCCTTCGCATGGCGGAAACTCATTTTTGATTTGCCGTAAAAGCTCAATTAAAAAACGCAAAACCTCAATGACACGCGGGATGATTTTGCTAAGCTCAAAGGAATCCAAAGCGCTGTTCTTCAATTGGTAACTATGTTTAAATTGAAGCAGCGTGAAATGATTAAAACGCTGATGAAGTTGCGTGGCAGGCAACTGTTTCTAATTTACATTTTGCCAGTGTCGGCTATTGATTAATTTTCTGTATGATACAAAGACTCTTCTTTTCGCAGCGGATATTTGCAGCGTCACTGGTTGTGTGCTCGATGGCGGCGTGGCACGCCTTCGCGGACGATGTCACTTTGGAAGACCGTTCGCTGCGGGTGTCGTTCGATTCGGATTCCGGGGCATTAACCCGGATGGAGGATAAAGCCACGCATTGGGTTATTGAGCGGCGGCCTGAATTGGGCGTCTCCTTCCGCCTGTTCGCCCCGTTGCCGGACCGTCGATGGGACCCGGTTTACGGCCAGAAGCAGCACGCCGTTGAAG
>DASYZW010000231.1:0-2656 GCA_035945915.1 Verrucomicrobiia bacterium
GATTTTTTGTCTGCGCGGCGGTTACGGCTCCGGGCGGCTGCTGGGAATGCTCGATTACCAGTTCATTAAGCGGCACGCAAAAATCTTCATCGGTTTCAGCGACATCACCGCCCTGCATACCGCGTTTGAAGTGCGCGCCAAAATGGTTTCCTTCCACGGCCCGACGCTGAATTCAAGCATCACCAGCTCGCGTCCCTCAAAATTTACGCTCAATTCCCTGATGAAAACGATCATGGAACCGGCCGCGCCAGGCCGGATTTGCGCCGGCCAGCTGGAAAAAAATGTCGCGATTTTGAAACGCGGGACGGCCACCGGTCCGCTCATCGGCGGAAATCTTTCCGTTTTCATCGCGCTCATCGGCACGCCCTATCAGCCGCGGTTCCGGAATTCGATATTGTTTTTTGAAGACGTGCAGGAACAGCCGTATCGCTTCGACGGGCGCCTTACCCAATTGCTCAACGCCGGGTTGCTGCAACAAGTCGCCGGGGTCGCGGTCGGAAATAATAAGGACTGCGAGGATCCGGACGCCGCGAAGTCGAAGGAATATCATCAAACCCTGGAAGAGGTCCTCAAGGACAGGTTGCTGCCGCTGGGAGTGCCCGTGGTGAGCGGCTTGCCATTCGGCCACGTGCGTGAGAACGCGACTCTCCCCATGGGGCTGCAGGCCACGCTGGATGCTGTGAATGGTGACCTGATTATAAATGAACCGGCGGTAACTTAGCCGCAACGATCCAGATTGAAAGAGGACACCGTTCGGCTGGCTTGTGGTAATGAACCAAAACAAGCAAACAAGCCTCGATCGGACGCGGACCAAACGGTGCGTCCGCCACTTGACGCGAAAACGCGACTTCGTCCATTCGGATTTCTCTTACTGAATCAGCGCCTGACCGCACACGGGCGGACGATTGTCTGGTCGCATTTCCTGCATGCTAAAAGCAACAAGGAACCGGCGGAATCCGCTCAGTTCTTTTTCGCCAGAACTTTCACTTCCGATTCCAGTTCATCCAGCCGTTGCGAGAGAAGGCTATTTTCCAGTTTCAATTGCGCGTTCTCGGAACGCTGTTCTTCCAGTTTCTCATTCAACCCCTGGATCGCCGCCAGCGCCACTCCGCCTTCGTCCACTACGGAGATATGTTTGTCATCCGCGCCGTTCAGTCCGAATGCCGCGTGAAAATCCTGCGCCATTGGGCCGATGTGCTCGATATTCTCTGACGTTTTGTAATTCCATTCGCTTACCGGCAACGCGGCGACTTTGTCCAACACAGTCTGGGGATTGACGGGAGTAAAGTTTTCCTTTGCGTTGCGGTCGCTCGTTAATGCCACACCGTTGGCGTAGACCGTTCCGGCCAGATACGTCGCGCTCTGCACACCTGAAGTCCCGATGCGGATGATGTCGCTGTCGCTGTTGGTGCCAGCATTGCCGATGTCAATGTTCCCCTCAGTCGTGGTGATATTAATTCCTGCCGCGGTGCCGATTGCGATATTGCCGCTGCCGCTGGTCACGTGATAGCCCGCTTGGTAGCCGATTGCGACGTTTCCATAACCCCCGTTGTTCGAATAAAGCGTGTAGGCGCCAATCGCCTCATTTTCCGAGCCGCCGGTGGAAGTATTATTATACATCGCCATCGTGCCAACGGCCGTGTTGTCATAACTGCTGGTATCCTTGGCGAGAACTTCGTAACCGACAGCCGTGTTTTCATACCCGCTGGATTCCAGGTTCATTGCGGCATCGCCGCAGGCGGTGTTATCGTCGCCCGCGGAAAGCGAGCTGTACGAGTCCACGCCTAAAAACAGATCGCCATTGTTGTCGCCAATCAACACGTCGGAGCCGGCCGAGAGAATTTCGATTCCCCCGGCATTACCGGCCGGCAGAGTCAACGGTCCAGTCAAAGTAAGGTTCGGAAAAGTCACGCCGCTCTCGCCGTTTGTCACCAACGACGAAGGCAATGCCGACGAAGCAATCGGACTGGTCACGACCGACTTTCCATCGATCGTTGCACCCGTACCACCGGTCACCAGACGCACGCCGCCTGCCGCACGGACGTTAAAGGAATTATTCGTAACCGAGCCAAATCCGTTGGCGGAAGCGTCAGCCCAGACAAATGCGCCGCGATTGGTGGCCTCGGCGAAGAAGCCGGCTGCAAACGAATTGGAACCCGCCAGGTTATTTTGCCCGCCCGCAATTACCGAAAAAGGGCCAACGTTGGTATTGTTTAGCCCGCCGCCGGCCACCGAAAAAATGGCATTGGTGGAAATTGTAACGTATTGGCCGCCGCCAATGAACGAAACGATTGCATTCGACTCGATCGTATTATGGTATCCGCTGCCGATGAATGAATCATACGCATTGCCTTGAATCAAATTTCCACCGCCTCCGCCGATGCTGGAATAGTAGGATCCTCCCTGGATGACGTTTCCTCCTCCGCCGCCGATGGATGATTGATTGGCGCTGTTCGTGTTGTTCTGCCCGCCCAGGATCGCTGACTGCGAGCCATTGACGAAATTGCCCACGCCTCCGCCGATGGCATTATCGCTCCCCTGGAAGCCCGGCAGCACACTCGTTGAAATGATTCCGGTCAATTGCGTGGCGGGCAGCCCTCCTAATAAATTGCTGGCACTGAGCGACTGGAACGCATAAGGCGCCGCCGTCAGTTTT
>DASYZW010000232.1:0-5035 GCA_035945915.1 Verrucomicrobiia bacterium
AAACTTAAGCAGGTGGCGCGCCCCGTTGGATTCCACCAAAACGGAGTCAACACTCACAGCCAGGCAACGAAGGTGGACGCGGCCGCCCGGAGTCAATACGTCCCCTTCATCGCCTTCAGCAAACGTATGGTTATTGATGATGACATACTTGCGCCCTGCGATTTCGGAATAGCCCTTGATTTGGAGCGAGGTGAGATCCACCACTCGCTGATGGGAAGAACTGTCCTGATACGGACGCATGGAATTCGGGAAAAATGGATCGCGGCCTTCGTTCGGATTGGCAGGCATTAGAAAGATGGACTTCGCCGGCGCGTTGGTATCGGCCGCCATTGCGGACAGGGGTGCTGACGCGCCGGCAACCAACGTCCAGGTTATGTATGCATGCCATTTCATTTTATCGCTATCACTGCTACGGAGACGATTTAACCAGAGCCACGATATCCGCCCTGAATGACAACTTCTCCGTGTCGCTGCCAATTGGCGTCATGTCTAAATTCACTACACGCATATGCGGATATCGATTTTCGAAGTCAGCAATAAACTTGCCAATGTCATGGTAATAGCCAGTTCCGCTAATATTGAATCGCAATTGCTGATACGGAAAACCTGGGAGGATGTCCACCGGACCGAGGGTGGGCTGTCCTATTTCGGGCAATTCTACTTTGTAACTTGCCTTAAAATGGCGCACGGTATCGAGGGTCCAGGCATAAATATCTCCGGTGGCCATATCGTTTTCATTGCTGGAAAGTTGAAAGGACAGATTGGCCAGGTTGCTGGCGCTGGACATGGATTGTTGAATCAGGCGATCGTTATCACGCCATTTGTTTTGTGTCTCCGCGGTTTCTCGCCTGATGGCATCGAGCCTGGCGTATTGCGGACGGATCACACCGAATCCCAGGCCGGCGACTGCAAGGATAACCGCAACCATTGTAATCGCGAGTTGATTGCGTTTCTGTTTGTTTTTAGGAAGGAGGTTCATCGCTTGTGATCGGGAAAATGGCATTCCACGGCAAAGGACACATAGGTCTTGCCGCTCGGGTCCTGTTGAGGCGACGATTCGTCTGCCAGGAGGACGCCATTGGTTTTTTCGAGCATGTCCTGGAAATAACTCTGCCGGGTGATGGCCTGCATGAACTTGCCGACCTGATCGCCGGGATTGGAACTGAAGTCGCGAGCGTTGAGGGTAACGACGATTCTTTCAGTGACCGACGGCTTGGTTTGGACGCCTCCCGGGCCTTTGCCGCTGATCGCATCATAAGACTGGTCGACTTTGATAGCCACCAACTGCACATTGTCGACGCTTACTTTTTGCAAAGCATTGAGCAAATTCCCCTCGAGCAACCGGGCATTGGCCAATTTTTCGAGCGCGCTGATTTTGAGTTTCACCGCCGTTATTTTGGCGTTGTTCGTTACGGCGGTATCGTATTCAACTTTATGAGAATCAACTTGAAACTGGGCCTGTCCCAATTCCCGATTGGCGAGCATCACTTTGAGTTGGACGGTACTGCTCCACACGGCCATACCGGCCACCAATAGAATGCCTCCCATGACGACGCGTTTGACGGGATCGCGTCGACGCGATTCTTCCGCGGCTTGGACTTCCGCCAATAAATTGATTCGAATAGGCATAAAAGGAGTGCGTCAAAATGCCGACAATGCCGCGCCGAGGGCCACGGTCAACTGGGGTCCGATATGTTCCATTTCCACGGCCTGTTGTCCGGGCAAAGCCATTTGCACGAACTGGGCCGGATTCCACGCCTTGCACTCAACGACCATTTCCGAGTGCAGAATTTGCAAGATCAGTTCGGATTGTGAAGAGCCGCCGCTGACATAGACCCGCGAAACAGGCCGGTCCTGCTGATGCTCAAAAAAATCAAGCGACGCGCGCAGTTCGCGGCCGAGGGGCAGGACCTGGGCCTCCAATGCGGCTTGCACTTCGCCGGGCATCCCGATTTTGATTCCTTCCGCCTCGGCATAGCTGATGTTCATCGACTCGGCCAGGCCGGCGGTAAGACGGTCGCCACCGATGTTGACGACGCGCATAAGGACCAACTCGCCCCGGTCCAAAATACAAATTGAAGAATGTTTGAACCCGATGTCCACGAGAGCGACGGTTTCACCCGCATACGCCTCGGGCATGGAGGCCTCAAACGCGTTCATCGGGCCGATCAGCCCTGGCACGACGTGCCCCATAGCCAGTCCCGCCTCCGCAACAGCGGCTCGATAGGTGTCCAGCAATTCCTGCTTTGCGCCGCCCACCAG
The DNA here is from genome assembly GCA_035945915.1 of Verrucomicrobiia bacterium. GTDB lineage: Bacteria > Verrucomicrobiota > Verrucomicrobiia > Limisphaerales > UBA11358 > UBA11358. The sequence goes on from DASYZW010000232.1 coordinate 2,263, forward strand.
GACTTTTAATTTTGGCACCATCGGCATTTTCGCGGTCGCGTCCGGTTTTGTTGATACGTTGGGAATGAAGATGTGGCAGTCAAAAGAATAGTTGGGCAGATCCTGCTGCAGATACGCCTTGGAATTATTTTTGATGATCATGCGCATGTCATCCACCGGCACTTGCGGCAATTCTATTTGCTTGAGCATGACATCCTCCAAAGCCAAGGTCAGTGTAACCGATTTGGGCCGTGCATCCATTTTTTGGACAATTTCGCGCAGGTGGCTGGCGAGCAAATCGGACGAAATTTTCTTCTCAAAAATGGGCGCGTCAAGCATCGCATAATGCGTCAGGGCCAAGGTCTCACCGCGCGCTTCGATGACGACGGATTTGGTTGTGCGCCCTCCCATGTCAACAACCAGCATCGGGTTTCGCCTTCGCCTCGACGAGTTATTCAATTTGGGCCATGCCATTGCGTTATTTAAGTTAAACGGACGGTTAAAGTTACGATTGAACCTGTTTCAATCTGACAACTGTATGCCCCATAAGCAATTACCCTGCCAGATTGCCCTCGCGGACGGATCGCAATCCGGAGGAGCGTTGATTTCAGAATCCAATTCATTTTTTTTGGCGCGATTTTTTGACTATTAAAAATCACGCGCGGCACATTTTTGATTTTTAATTTTTCGCATTTCCTCCCAACATTCGGAACGTGAATGAAAAGACTTCAGCCGCGAGCGCGACCCGCGGCTTTTGGTGTCTCATCTCAACACAGTTTCAGGCGGCTTTTAGTGATAATGTCTTAATAGCACTTGTCATTTTCCTGATTCCGGGCACGAACGACTCCATCCAGGAAAAGCAAAATGCGTGCAGTTTTGTCGGCGCCATGTTTGCATTGCCATTCATTTTATTCTCCACGTATGGCGGCTATTTTGCGGATCGTTTCAGCAAACGCACGGTGACTATTGCGCTAAAGACTTTAGAGTTTGCCCTGGTGGGCTTCGTGTGCGTCGGGTTGACGGGAGGGAGCCGGGGAATTCTAATAGGCGGAGTTTTTTTCTCGGGAGTTCTCGCGGCGTTGTTCGGCCCGTCCAAATCCGGCCTGATACCGGAAATTTTGCCGGAAAGGAAATTATCGTGGGGCAACGGCATTCTCATATTCGGAACTTCCAACGCAGCAATCCTTGGCATCGTCACGGCAGTTTTGATACAGGACTATTTTGGCTTTGCGCCACTTTGGCCGACCATGGTCCTGATGACGCTTGCGACCGCCGGCCTGGTGGCAAGCCTGGGCATAACCGCGGCGCCGACGGCCGATCCGAGACGAAAATTTCGCGTCAATTTCGCATCGGAGTTGTTAAAGCAGTTCAATAGCGTCCGCCGTGACCGACTCCTGGCGCTGGCGTTTGCCGGTAACACTTACTTCAATTTTATCGGCTGTTTGTTGCTGTTGAACCTGTTTTTCTACACAAAGTCTGTGCCGGAAGTCGGCGATCCGGTCATTCTATTTTTTACCATTGCCCTCGTCGGCGGCCTTGGCGCTGGAAGCATAGTGGCGGGATATGCATCAAGCGAAAAAATCGAACACGGCCTCGCGCCGCTGGGCGCGCTGGGTATTTCGATTGTTTCGGTTGCACTCTCGGCTCCCGCCTGGGGAAACGCAATGGTGGTGGTGTGGCTTGCCGTAATGGGATTTGCTGGTGGAGTTTTAATCGTGCCGGTCTCCGCAGTTTTGCAGCATGAGCCGGACTCGGTTAAAAGAGGTGAAGTCCTGGCGGCGGCGAATTGGCTTTCATTTGGCGGGATCTATCTCGGCTGGGGCATCTTTGAAATTCTGAGGGATGTACTTGGCCTGTCTCCGCGGATGGTGTTTCTAGTTTGTGGCTTCTGCACGTTTGCCGGCACCATCACTTCCCTGGTTCTTTTTCCGTATTCCCTGGTTCGCGCAATCGTTTGGCTGGCGACGCATACCATTTACCGGGTACGCGTGGAAGGGCTTGAAAACCTGCCCCGTCGCGGCGGCGCGCTGATTATCAGCAATCATGTTTCCTTTGTGGATTGGCTGTTGCTGATGGCTGCCGCGGATCGGCCCGTTCGTTTTCTTATGGGCACGGACTATTACGATAAAGCGTGGGTCCGTCCGCTGGCGCGGGTGCCGCGTGTGATTCCGATTCCACCGCAAATCCGTCCGCACGAAGTTATCAAAGCGCTTACTCTTTGCGCCCAAGCGATTCGAGAAGGCGATGCCGTTTGCATTTTCGCCGAAGGGGGCATTACGCGGACCGGTGAACTGCAGTCATTCCGTCGCGGATTTGAGCGCATGATGGAGAGCATTGCCCATGGCAGCGACAGTCCTTCATCAAACGGGAATGGCGCAGATCAATTGATGCCAGATCATTTTCCGATAGTTCCGGCTGCGCTAACGGGTATTTGGGGAAGCGTATTCAGCTTTTCAGGCGGGAAACTTCTATGGAAAAAGCCGGGGCCGTTTCCGCGGGTTGTCACTGTCCGTTTTGGCAGGCCGCTCCCGGCAACGGCCACTGCCGTCGAAGCACGGGCCAGAGTTTGGGACTTAATGAAATAAAAAACGAGGCGCCCAAAAAAGGGCGCCTCGTTGCGAAAGAATCCCAAAAACTACTGCGGGAAGTTAAAATACTGTTCCGCCCACGGCGTCCCGTTGGTGGCATATGCCAGAGCGTTTTGCAGCGCATTGGCCGAGACCTGGCTCACGCTGCCGTCGGCCAAGCCGATGTTACCCACTTTGAGGTGGATTTCATTTGCGCTCCATGCCCA
>DASYZW010000233.1:0-2985 GCA_035945915.1 Verrucomicrobiia bacterium
CAACATTTCATTTTCCTTTCGCGGGAATAACGTCGTCCGTGAGGCGATGCACAGCGCTTTTTTATACCATGGCATACGCGCCGGGCTCGATCTGGGAATCGTGAACGCGGGCCAATTGGCGGTCTACGACGAGGTGCCGAAGGAGTTGTTGGAGCTGGTTGAAGACGTGTTGCTAAATCGTCGGCCCGATGCGACTGAACGGCTGATTAAATTTGCCGATTCGGTGAAGCAAAAAGACCGGGCGGTGACAGCCGAGGACGAGTGGCGTAAAGGCACCGTGGAAGAAAGGTTGGAACACGCCCTGGTAAAGGGCATCGTGGATTTCATTGACGCGGACGCTGAGGAAGCGCGGCAAAAATTGGGCAAACCGCTGGCGGTCATCGAAGGTCCGCTCATGGCGGGCATGAACGTCGTGGGCGATTTATTCGGCGCGGGAAAAATGTTTTTGCCGCAGGTCGTCAAGTCAGCGCGCGTGATGAAAAAAGCCGTAGCCTATTTGCAGCCGTTCATGGAAGCGGAAAAAAAATCGAAGGAAAAGGGATCGGCAGCCGGACGCAGTGCGGCCGGCCGCATAGTTCTGGCCACGGTGAAAGGCGACGTCCATGACATTGGCAAGAACATCGTCGGGGTCGTCCTGGCCTGCAATAACTACGAGGTCATCGACCTGGGTGTGATGGTGTCCTGCGAAAAAATTCTTGCCGCGGCCCGTGAGAGCCAGGCAGATATCATCGGGTTGAGCGGGTTGATTACTCCATCCCTGGATGAAATGGTGCATGTCGCCCGCGAGATGCAACGCGAACAGATGAACGTGCCGTTGCTGATCGGTGGCGCTACCACAAGCAAGGCCCATACAGCGGTGAAAATCGCGCCCAATTATAACGAGCCCGTAATACATGTGCTTGACGCCAGTCGTGCTGTGCCTGTCGCGAGTAGTTTGATCAATCAGGACCAAAAATCCGCGTTCGCCGCGCAAGTCCGTGAGGAATATGATCGTTTGCGCTCACAACATTCCGGACCACGGGTAAAACTAGTGGGGTTGAATGAGGCCCGTGCCAGGGCGCCGCAATTAAAGTTTGATGTCCTGCCTGCGCCCGAGTTTACCGGCGCCAGGACAGTTGAGCCATCGCCTGAAGAGCTGGCACGGTTCATTGATTGGTCCCCGTTTTTTCATACGTGGGAGTTGCGGGGAGTCTATCCTAAGATTCTGGAGCACGAAAAACACGGCGAGGAAGCCCGGAAACTTTTTGCCGACGCCCAAAGGTTACTGGCCCAAATAGTCTCAAAACAACTGCTCCGTCCGCGCGGTGTGTACGGCTTTTTTGCCGCCAATCGCAACGGCGACGACGTGGAGTTGTATACGGACCAGTCACGATCGAAAATTTTGGCGACGTTTCATTTTTTGCGCCAGCAAATGGAAAAGGAAAACGGATCTCCCAACTGGAGTCTTGCCGACTTTGTCGCGCCCGGCGGGAAAGACGATTTTATCGGCGCATTTGCCGTCACGAGCGGACACGGGCTGGAAGAACTGGTCAAACATTTTAAGGCGGACCATGATGATTACAACGCGATCATGGCCGAGGCGCTGGCTGACCGGTTGGCGGAGGCATTTGCGGAATGGCTTCATTGGCGCGTTCGCAATGAATGGGGCTACGGAAAAGGTGAAGGTCTGTCGCCCGCGGAATTGATCCAGGAAAAATACCGCGGCATCCGGCCGGCGGCGGGCTACCCGGCTTGTCCTGACCACACGGAAAAGAAAACACTTTGGGACCTGCTCGACGTGGAAAAAACCGCCGGGGTAAAACTCACAGAAAGCTTTGCCATGTGGCCTGGAAGTTCGGTGAGCGGTCTGTATTTTTCGCATCCAGAATCGAAATATTTCGCCGTCGGCAAACTCGGCCGCGACCAGATTCAGGACTATCATTTGCGTAAAGGCATGAGCATCACGGAAGTAGAGCGATGGCTTGGGCCATATCTCGACTACGCGTAAACCGGTTCTTGAGTTTTTTCAGAGTTTCAACGTTAGCGACGAGCGGTTTTGGCATCACCGGAAACTCGAAACTGAGTTCTTTGACAATGCGTTTGGCGCAAGTCGGCCCGGTTTCATTGCATTTTGCGTTTTTACAAACACAGAATCCTAATTCGCTGAATGCAGTAAGCTCAGTGCCACGAAATAAAAAAACGCTGTTTTTTCTCAATATCGGGAAGCAAAAGCATAACTGTTGTAATCCTTGTGCGGATGCCTTGGAATTACTTTTTCTGTTCCAAATATAGACACTGCCGTCACGCATAGTGTAACGATACCGTGCGCAAATCACGTCGTGGCATAGGTCATGCTTTTTGCCGTGACAGATGGATAGTCGCTTCGGCAGCCCGATTTGCTCCCGCCTAATTGCTCTTTGGCTGGGTGGTCTGATGTTTGCCTTTCAGTGTTGGTGCAACGCCCAGGACGCGATGGTCACGTGGAGTCCGAGCGCGAGTCCGGGCGTTATTGGGTACAACGTCTTTTATGGACTATCCGGCAGTACGTCCACGAATGAAATATGGGCGGGCAATACAGCCAGCATCACAATTTCCAATTTAGTGGTCGGCGACACGTATTTTTTTGCGGCGGCTGCCGTGAACAGTTCCGGAATTCAGAGCCCGGTATCAGGCACGATCAACTATTTGGTTCCCGTGCCGACTCCTTCCCTCAGCATCACCAACATCACTGGCGGAATGCGGGTCACCAACTCCATGTTTACAGTCATGGGCAACGCAACGGATACCGTCGGCGTGGCGAATGTCTTTTACTCATTAAACGGCGCCCCGTACGTTACCGCCTCGATCAACGGCGCCCAATGGAACGCGATTTTAATTTTGGCGCCCGGAAACAATACGCTGTCGGCGTATGCAATTAATAACGATGGCGGTATCTCGGCTACTGATACCGTCGCGTTCATTTATGCGCCGGTCGCTCCTCTAACGGTTCAAACGAATGGCGAGGGT
>DASYZW010000234.1:0-4359 GCA_035945915.1 Verrucomicrobiia bacterium
CTGCCAACGGCAAATCCAAACCCTATCACGTCAAATTCTGGGGTATCGGCAATGAGATGTGGGGCATCAGTTACCAGTATGGCGCGATGAAACTGGATCAGTTTGAGTATAAGCACAACCAGTTTGCCCGCGCCATGAGGAAGGTGGACCCGACGATTGAGTTGATCGCGAGCGGGGCCATGCCTGACACGATGACCGGTTCACGGGAAGCATTGAGCCTGGGCAACGACCTGGTTCCACGATATCTCTCGCCGGAAGATTGGACGGGCGGTCTGCTCAAAAATTGCTTCAATAATTTTGACCTGATCAGTGAGCACTTCTACAACTACGGCGCCACTCACTTCAACCTTGCCGAAGGAAAACAGGTTCCCAATGATCCGAACGAACCGATAACGGACTGGATGCGCCGTCCCGCCAACCATATCCGCCTCAAATACGAGGAATACAAGGCGTACGAACAATGCGTCCCCGAACTCGCCGCGCATCCCAGGCCGCTGGCCATTGACGAATGGGCCCATTTTGGCGGCCATTATCCAACCTACCCGGCGTACGCCTGGGTGTTCCAGGAAATGTTCCGGCACTCCGATATCTTTCAAATGGCCTGTCAAACATTTGCCACCTCGTTGCTCGCTTACCATGGAACGAATGTCTCACTGACTGCCAATGGCCTTGTTTTCAAAATCTATCGTGACCACTTCGGAACGATCCCGGTGGAAGTTTCCGGCAATTCGCCCCAACCCGGACCCACAGAGCCGCCGGGTGGCGAACAGCCTTCGGTCAACGCCGGGAGCGATACGTTCCCGGTAGATGTTGTCGCCGCCTGGACGTCGGACCGTCGTGCGCTAACGGTGGCCGTGTTAAACCCGACCCATGTCCGGCAGCCGATCACGCTGAAGATTTGCGGGGCGGAACTGGCCGGGCAGGGCACGCTCTGGCGCCTGGCACCAGATGCGGGCAACGGCCAGGCCGCGGTGATCACGGCATCCAGGCTGTCCGGCGTACCCGCTTCGTTAGACCTCCCGCCATTTAGCGTGAATATCTACGATCTGATGGCCCAACCCTAAAAGCCGGTCAGTCGGCGGCGCGAATTCCCCTTGACGGTCTAGGTGAGGCGCGGTATTCTTCCCCTAGAATATCTAATTAAACATGTCGACAACCAGGACAGAACTGCTGCAGGGGACGCTGGACCTGCTTATCCTAAAAACTCTCAGTGGCGGGCCGTTGCATGGGTATGCGATTGCCCAACGCATTCAAAGCCGTTCTGAGGACGTGCTGGTGGTGGAGGAGGGGTCGCTGTACCCGGCGCTTTACCGGATGGAAGCGAAGGGCTGGATCCGGGCCGAATGGGGGAAATCGGATAATAATCGGCGGGCCAAATATTATGAATTGACCCGGACGGGACGGCGGCAATAGGAAGCGGAAATCGCGCTTTGGGAACGGGTCCACCGCGCAATCAGCCTTGTGTTGCAGCCAATATGAAAAGTTTCACCCGCGATGAACCTATTCCGAGCCATTTGGTTCCGATTGCGATCGCTCGGACAGAGCCCGGCGGTGAAACAGGAGATTGATGAGGAACTTCGTTTCCATTTGGAACAGCGCGCGTCTGCAAATATCGCCGCGGGAATGTCGCCGGTGGAAGCGGCGCGCGAGGCGCGCAAACGCTTTGGCAATTTTCAATCGGTTCGTGAGGAATGCCGTCAAATGCGAGGCGCAAGTCTCGGCGAGGATTTTCTGCAGGACGTTCGCTTTGGTTTGCGGACACTTTGCGGAGACCGGGGCTTCACGATTGTGGTGGTGCTGGCATTAGCGCTGGGAATCGGGGCGACCACGGCGATTTACAGCGTCGTCAACTCTACATTGCTCAATCCGATTCCCGGCGCCGAGTCCGGGCGACTCATCCAGATTGCGGAGCGCGATTATATCCGGGGAGAATTTCAAGAGCAAAATGGCAAGCCATTCTTTGTTGGTCTTTCACCGCCCGAATTGGAAGCGGTCATGGCACACCACGAGCTTTTTGAACAACTCGCATGGACCTATGGTGTGACATTGGAAAGAAAGACGGACGATTTCATCGAGGAAGATGGCGGATTTCTTGTCTCGCCAAATTTCTTCGAGCTTTGGGATGTTCCGCCGCTCCTGGGCAGGACGTTCGCCGCCGATGAGGCGTCGCCGCTCGACAAAGACCAATTGCCCGCGGGTGACACGGTTATGGTCCTGTCCTATTCCTGGTGGCAATCGTTCTTTGGCGGAGATCCGCAGATCATTGGAAAAACCGTCGTCTTGAGTGGACGGCATTTCACTGTGATCGGGGTAATGCCCGTGCGATTTCAGTTTCCCTGGGGCAGAGCGAAGTTCTGGGTTCCGGCCGGGCCGTTTCGTTTGCCGCCCGGTTGGCGGATGGGTCCGAATATTCGTGTATTTGCGCGTTTGAAGCAAGATGTCGCGGTCCAGGAAGTGGAAGCGATGCTCGGCACGGTGGCGCATCAACTTGCGGCAACTCCGGGCCTGGCCAAATCGTACGGGGAAGAATGGAAAGACCGGCCGGGCGGATTGGGTTTCTGGGTGCGACCGGCGCGATCGCAATTTACTGACGGGCGGGAAGATTTGGAACGGACATTGTTCGGGTTGCTGGCGGCGATTGGATGCGTGCTGCTCATTGCGTGCGCCAACGTTGCGAATTTGAGCCTTGCGCGGCTGGAAAAGCGTCAGCACGAGATGTCCGTTCGCGCGGCGCTGGGCGCCGGGCGCGCGCGATTGATGCGGCAACTCCTGACCGAGAGTGTGTTGCTCGCGTTGCTGGGTGGAATCGGCGGAGTCGGGGTGGCCACCGTCGGGGTGAAACTTTTAGGCACTTTGGTCCCGCCCTCGATGCCGCGGCTGCGGGCGTTCCAGATTGATGGGCACGCTTTGGGTTTTACGATGCTCATCTCCATTGCCACCGGCCTGGTGTTTGGAATTGTGCCGGCGTGGCAAGCCGGCCAGGCGAAGCTCGCCGAAGCCCTCAAACAGGCCAGCGCCCAGGCCACGGCCGGCCGTCGACAAAAGTATTTTCGCGGCGGGCTCGTGGCGATCGAATTCGCATTGACCCTCGTCCTGCTTGCCGGAGCGGGATTGATGGTTGAGAGCGTTGTCCGGTTGCTCCGGGTGGACCCCGGATTCAGCCCGCAAAATCTCGTGCGAATTGACCTGGAACTGCCGTGGGACAAATACAATGACTATAATCACAAGGAGAAGATCGCGCGGTTAAGATCAGTCCTTTGGCGGCAACACATCCTACGGATCCCACGAATACGAGGTTGTGGGAGTCGTGGGTGACATCCGGGACGAAAGCTATAACGCGCAAGTGCGCCCGATCTTTTATCGGCCCTGCGGCGAATTGCGTCTTGAGGGACTGCCCCCGTTCCTGGTCGTCCGAACGGCAGGCGATCCGCGCCGTTTGATTCCGGCGATCCGAGCGGTATTGAAGGACACTGAACCAGCCATGCGCATGCCGGAGATCACTCTTTGCGAGCAGCAATTATATGACTCAACCGTGGCGCAACGGACTTACATGCTGTTTCTCACCGTGTTTGCGGCTGTCGCATTATTGCTGGCTTCGCTGGGCATCTACAGCGTCCTGGCTTATTCGGTTACGCGGCGCACCCGGGAGATCGGCATCCGAATGGCTCTCGGCGCGAGCCGAGGGCGCGTGCTGGGGCAATTGATGAAACAGGGGCTGCGCCTTGTCGGGATTGGAGCGGTTCTCGGGCTGCTGGCCGCGTTCTGGTTGACCCGGTTTTTGCAGCATCAGCTTTTCGAAGTGGCTCCAACTGATCCGCTCGTTTTTGCCGGCGCGATCGTGGCGCTGTTTCTGGTGGCTTCGCTCGCGTGTTTGTTGCCGGCACTGCGGGCCACGCGGATCAACCCAATGAACGCATTGAAATATGAATGAAATGCATCGACCTCTTGAAGACGCCAAAACTGGAATGAATGCGCGAACTGCCGTCCCCCTGATCCAATTGGAGAACATTGAAAAGGTTTTTTTGACTGACGAAATTGAGACTCACGCTTTGGCGGGCGTCAGTTTCGAAATTTGCCATGGCGAATACGTGTCCATCTCCGGGCCGTCGGGCTGCGGAAAATCCACATTGCTGTCCATCCTGGGCCTGCTGGAAGCGCCGACCCGTGGCAAATACGAACTTCGCGGCGAGCCGGTCGAGCATTTTGACTTTGCCAAACGGGCGCGCGTGCGCAATCGTGAGATTGGATTTATTTTCCAAAGTTTTAATCTCATCGGCGACCTGACGGGGTGGGACAACGTTGAACTGCCCCTGACATCTCGGGGACTTACCCGGGATGAGCGGCGGGAACGCGTGGACG
>DASYZW010000235.1:0-7684 GCA_035945915.1 Verrucomicrobiia bacterium
AACAAATTCGACGGTGCCTTTCAGGTCGCCCACGGTCACGCCCTTGTCCACGTAAAGCCCTTCAATTTGATGAAACGTCGGGTTGTGCGTGGCATCGGCATTATCGCGGCGATAAACCCGCCCGGGCACGATGATCCGGACCGGCGGCGGCTGCGATTTCATCACCCGAATCTGGACCGAACTGGTGTGGGTGCGGAGGAGCCATTTTCCGTTCTTCGCATCCGGTCGGAGATAAAACGTGTCCTGCGCATCCCGCGCCGGATGGTCGGCGGGCGTATTGAGCGCGTCAAAGCAATGGTATTCGTCTTCGATCTCCGGTCCATCTGCCACGACGAATCCGATCTTGCGAAAGGCGCGGACGATGTCGTCCGTGACTTGCGTGAGGGGATGCAATTTTCCGATGGCCCGGCGGCGGCCGGGCAGGGTGAAATCCACCGGCTCTTTGGGCAGGGCCGCGGCAAGTTCAAGTTCTTCCCGGCGGGCAACGAGGGCCGTTTCCAATTCGGCTTTAGCGGCGTTGATGGCCTTGCCTGCCGCCGGTTTTTCTTCTTTAGGCAACGCCCCGAGCTGCTTCATTAAAGCCGTGAATTTGCCGTTGGGTCCTATCCACAAACCTTTTGCCTGTTCCAGCGCGGCCAAGTCAGCAGCACTCTCGAATTCTGCCAGGGCCGACTGCTTCAGCGGATCAATTTCTGCGATCAAAGACATCCGAACAGTTTTATGGTTTGTTGCATTTCTTTCAAGCCTTTGCTTTTCTCGTTGAAGTCGATAGTTTCCTCGCAAAGCGATGCCATTCACCATATTTCGGAGCGAGTAAAGAATGGGACAGACAGGCGGGGTGACCGAGACGAATGGCCCGTCCCATCCCCCTGGAATCCGCTACTGCTGACTGTGCGCAGCCGCCCTTTGCGAATACAAAGCCATCAACGCCGCCCCCATGGCCTGTGACAAATCCCCCAGAACCGCTGGTACAATCCTGATGCCGCGCTGCGACGGCCAGAAATATTTCAACGCACTTTCCTGGACAATCCGCAAATAACGCTCACGAAATTCCGGGGTAGTCGCTTCTGGATCCATCAACCCGCCACCGATGACGACAATGCTTGTGTCCAGCGCGAGCGTGAGATTGGCCACGTGATAGCCGAGCGCCCGAGCTTGAAAATCGAAGATCTCCTGCGCCAGCGCATCTCCTTTTTGCGCCCGGGTGCGGAGCGACAATGCTTTTTCCTTCGGCGTGCCGGTGGTTTTGGCCAGTTCGTGGTCGGGATATTTCAAGAGCTTTTCTTCCAACAATCGCGGCAATCCGGAAATGGTCGTGTAGGCCTCGATGCAACCCCAGTCGCGACCACAACCGCACGGGAACGGCTTGCCGGTGACGCCCAGCAGATGCAACGGCGCGGGCATGTGCGCCGTTTCCATTCCCGCCAGGGTGTCGCCTTCAAGCGGCAATCCATCGGTCCCAATAAACGCCGAGCCCAGGCCCGACCCCGGCATGAGCATCAGTACTGACGCGCGGGAATTGCCGCGGGCCAATCGCGCTTCAGCCACGCCGCCGCATTTGCCGTCGTTGCCGACGACTAACGAAACTTCATGGCCGGCTTCTTTCGTCAGCGCCCGGCTGTAATCGGCCTGGACATTCCATCCGGCAAAGCTCGCCGGCAAATTTGCCGCCTTGCCCAGCACGCCATAGCGTTCATACGGACCGGGAATCGCCAGGCCAACGCCCTGTACCTGCGACCATGACAAATCGTTTTCCGCTAAAAACTCGGTGATGGACGAAATCCAACTGGCAACCACGGCATCGCGCCCGGCCGCGGAATTTGTGGAGCGCTGAAGTAATTTTGTGGTGACGGCTTCGCCATTTTCCCAGACGGCGGCGGTTTTGCACGTAGTACCCCCGTTATCCGTCCCGACGAAAATTCTTTTAGAATTGGAGCTCATGCGTGCGCAAAACTTGCGGACGCCGGCACCCAAAGGCAAGGATTATTCGGCGATACACCGTCGAAAATACTACTGCACCCTTACGGGCCGTGCGCAAAATTTGAAACGCGCCCGACATCTGCATTTCGTTTTTCCTTGCTTCGCGGCGCAGATGCAAGGAGATTCCGTGAACTTCGGCGTTTTGAATGAATATTCTTTGGTCTGCATTGAGCTACTTCGGCATCCTGCACCATCGGGCGAGGCCGCAGCCAGGAACGGTTTGCCTGCGCGCGCAACATTTCGACCCTTTGACGCTTCAACGCTTCAACGTTATCGCTTTGGCATGTGCCACGCTTTTCGCTTTTGCAGCTCGTGCCGATGATTCCACGCCCATCATGCCGCTGTCGGATGTGAAGGCAGGAATGAATGGCGAGTGGCGCACCGTTGTAAGCGGGACGCGCATTGACAGTTTTCCCATGCGCGTGGTGGGTGTCGCCGACAATTTCATTGGGCCGGGCCGGCCGGTCATCATTTGCGAAGGGTTGGATGCGACGAACAAATTGACCGGGCCGGTCGCGGGCATGAGCGGCAGCCCGGTCTATGTGGATGGCAAATTGCTCGGCGCTTACGCATACGGTTTTATATTTCCGCACGACCAGGATTTGTTTGGCGTCACGCCTATTGAACAGATGTTGGAAGTGGAAAAATATCCGCCGGCGTCCAATCCCTGGGGCAGCGACCAGACGGCGGATGCCGCCGGTTCAGGAAGCCCGCAATGGCTTGCCGCACCCGCTGCCGGATTGAATGCGCCGCCATTGGCTGCGATGCAATCGGTAATGAAACCGCTGCCGACGCCATTGTTCGTTTCTGGCGTTTCTGTGCACACGCTGCGAATGTTTCAACCGCAATTGGACAAACTCGGGTTGCAGATGATGCAGGCGCCATCCGGAAGCGCGGGCGCGATGACGAATACTGATTTGGAACCCGGCGCGGCGGTGTCCGGTGTGCTCATGAGCGGTGATTTTGATTTTGCCGGGACCGGGACGGTGACCTGGCGCCACGGCAACCGTATCCTCGCCTTTGGCCATCCATTCATGCAAAGCGGTCCGACGGAAATGCCAATGGCGACGGCTGAAATTCTCACGGTAGTCTCGTCGTTCGAGGAGTCGTTTAAGTTGCTGAACGTCGGCACCATTGTGGGCACGATCTACCAGGACCGGTTGACAGCAATTGCGGGCGAAGTGGGCCGCATGCCGCGGACGACACAGGTGCAAATTGACCTGACCTCGCCGACTGGCCAGGGCCGGGTGTACCGGGGCGATATGTTTCAAAACCAGCTTTTTTCGCCCGTGCTCACGGCGATTTCACTCGAAGAAGCATTGTTCGAAACCATGGAGTCAGAGGAAAAGCAAACGATATATCTGGAAACCGACATGGAAATCGAAGGACATGGAACGGTCAAATTGATGGACGCCGCCACTGAAGAGAACGGACCGTTTATGCTCGCCATGCAGCAATTGGAATTGTACGACGGGCTCCTGGGCAATCCTTGCGAGTTTCCCAGGGTCAAGTCGCTGGTCTTTCACGTGCGCCTGGCCAACGGGTTTGACTGGAGCCGATTGAACTCCCTGAGCATGGACCGGAACGAGGTCAGGGCGGGAGCCACGTTGCACGCGGTTATAGGCTTGCGCAATTATCGCGGTGAGGCATCGGTCATTCCCATCGCGGTCCCGATTCCGGCGGATGTCGCGGCTTCAAACCTTCATCTTTTTGTGGGTGATGCCGACGCGGCGATGCGCCTGGACGAGACGCCAACGCCACCGCGGACCCTGGACCAGGTTTTGGACCGGATGCGCAAGACGCGGTCGCACCAAAACATTTGCGTCAAGCTTCTGCAAAGTGCACCCGGCTTATCGGTTGGTGGCGAGAATCTGCCGGACCTGCCGCCGTCGGTCGTGGCGCAATTTGAATCGCCGAACGCAAGCCTTCGCCAGGAGACGCTGGACCAGGTGACCCTGTGGGAAACGAACTTTCCGGTATCTGGAACATTTAGCGGAGAAATCACCTTACCCGTGAGCATCAAATGAAACTTATCCATTCCATTCTCATCGCAGCAATATTAATCGCGCCATCTTTTGTTCCCGGCGCGCGGGCCGTGGTCACGCAAAAAATCACCCACGACACTTTCGACGCCTTCAGCGGCGGCGACTTTAAGAATGTCTCGCTCACGAGCGACGGTCACCTTGAACTGGCGCCGGCAATTATGAACGTCGCGAGTGTGACCGATCCAATCATCTGGGCGGCAGTGCAGGACAAGAAGGGGAATATCTATCTGGGCACCGGCAACCAGGGCAAAGTTTATAAATTGACGCCCAAAGGAGAGCTTTCGACATTTTTTGAACCCAGTGCGGTGATGGTCCATGCGCTGGCGATTGATGGTGATGGCCGCCTTTATGCCGCGACTTCACCCAACGGATGCATCTATCGGCTGGATTCCGATGGCCGGGCTGAAGTCTTTTGTAATCCCGGCGAAACGTATGTTTGGGCGATGACTTTCGGTGATGATGGGTTTCTTTATCTTGCGACTGGTGTCCACGGAAAGATTTTGCGTGTGCGCGCATCCGGTTCGCTTCCTGCAAAAGTTGAGGCCTGGTTTGAAACGAAAGAGGCAAATATCACGACGCTCGCATTCGACGTTGACGGCAATCTGCTTGCCGGTTCCAGTCCTCACGGATATCTATACCGAATTGACAAGTCCGGACACGGGTTCGTGTTGTTTAATTCTGGTGACAAGGAGATCAAACAAATAGCCGTAGCACCCGACGGTGTAATTTACGCCGCGACTTTTGTGTCCAACCCAAAATCCGGCGGATCATCGGACCAAAATCCCATCACGATTGCGATTTCTTCGGCCGGTACGGAAACCACAGGGGGGATGGTGATTGGCGCCGGCAAATCGCATTCAGAGAAAATCAAGCTTCCGGACCTTAAGACTTCCGATACCGATGATAATGACAACGGAGATCCCGTGGTAACAATCGGGGAATCCTCTTCAGTGTCAATGTCCGGCGATGACGGGAGTGGAAGCGATGGAAAATCGTTCGGCGCGATTTATCGCATCGATACGAACGGATTCGCCGGACGTTATTGGAGTGTTCCGGGCGAGGCCATTTACTCCATGGTTTTGCTCGCGGATGGCTCGCTTATGGCTGGCACGGGTGAGAAAGGGCGGATTTACGCCGTCCGCGACGTCAATCATTGGAGACTGTTGCAGGAAACCGGCGATGGCGCCCAGGTGGCGGGATTGATTATTGATAACCGGGAGGACCACGGCGTCTTCGCAATTACAAGCAATCCTGGAAACGTGTATCGTCTCGACCTTTCACTGGCCGAAAACGGCACATATACTTCCACCGCCTTTGACGCGAAGCAGAATAGCCAATGGGGACGTCTTCATCCTTTGGGCGACGTTCCGAACGGGACGAAATTGGAGATCATGACCCGCTCCGGCAATACTCCCAAACCGCAAAAGACCTGGAGCGAATGGACGTCACCACATTCTCTGGCCGACGAAATCGCCGTGACGAGCCCCAATGCCCGGTATTTGCAGTATCGGATCGCTTTTGCGCGCGACGCCGATTCCCCAGGCGCAACAGCTGACCTGGGGCGGATGGAATTTTATTACCAGAACGTAAATGCGCCGCCTAATATTTCGCGTCTCCGCGTCCACAACGAAGGCTTCAGCCTGGCTAAAATGCCTATGCCGGATATGGGCACGCCCCAGGCGAGTCTCAATGATTTGCTCGACGGGGCGACTGGATCAAAACCGGGCGGCACCGCTGAGTTGATCCTTACGATGATGGCTCAACCGCCCATGCGGACCACGCCGCGCCCGGGGTATTGTACCGTTGTATGGGAGGCCAAAGACCCCAATAATGACAAACTTTCATATTCCGTCTCAATTCGCGCGGAATCAGATAGTCAATGGACGACTCTCATGGATAAAACCGACGACAGCTTCTATTCATTTGACACGACCGGTTTTCGTCAGGGCTATTATCTCATTAGGGTGACCGCTTCCGATCTTCCGTCGAACACGCCTGAAACAGCGCAGACCAGCCAGGCGATCAGTGAGCCATTTTTGATCGACAATTTGCCACCCGTGCTGTCCGTGGGAAGTCAGACTGTCCGCCACGGTCATGCGCGTATAGTCGTCAACGCCGCGGATCCGGCCAGCGTCATTGTGTCGGCCGCCTATTCCCTGGACGGCAAGGATGAAGTCGCATTGCGTCCGGAAAATCTGATTTTTGATTCACTGAACCAGACATTTGATATTGAATTAACCGATTTGACCAAAGGCTCGCATAGCCTCCTGGTGCGCGCCGAGGACGAAGCAAAGAATGCAGCAGTCCTGCAGTTGAATTTTGAAGAAAAATAAATTGATTTTCAATTGTCCCCAGGCGCCGTTTTGATGGGCGGACAACCACTGCCGTTTTCGCCGATCCTCTTCCCAATTTGAAAATCGGCTGCTTGTCTTTCCCCGGATTTTCTGTTCCCATGTCCATTCACTATTTATGCAAGACCGTAAGACTCTTGATGATCGGGGTAAAATGACTGAATTGGAGCGCATTCGGCATTCGGCCGCGCACGTCATGGCCACGGCCATCCTGCGCCTGTGGCCAGAGGCGCAATTCGCCGCGGGTCCACCCGTGGAAAATGGATTTTACTACGACGTTGACTTGAAGCATCGCATCTCTCCCGAAGATTTTTCGAAAATCGAGGAGGAGATGAAGAAAGAAATCAAGGCCAACCATCCGTTTGAAAAGGTGGTGGTTACCCGAGAACAGGCCATTAAGGATGCGGAAAGCGGACGGCTTGGCGGTTTGACTGAACGCCCTGGCAATCCAAGCAGATTTAAAATCGGCAACCTGGAGGCCATTCCTGAGGGCGAGCCAATTTCCTATTATAAGAACGGCGATTTTATTGACCTTTGCGCCGGGCCACACGTCATGCGCACTGGAAATATCGGCGCATTCAAGCTTACCACCGTCGCCAGCGCTTATTACAAGGGCGACGAACGCAATCCCCAACTCCAACGCATCTACGGTACCGCGTTCAAAAACAAGACTGAGATGGAGGCATACTTCACGATGGTGGAAGAAGCCAAAAAGCGGGACCATCGAAAAATCGGCGCTGAAATGGGTTTGTTTGCAATTGATACGGAGTATGTCGGGCCTGGCTTGCCGCTATGGCTGCCTAAAGGGACAGCCATCGTCGAAGAATTGGAAAAATTGGCGAAAGAGACGGAATTTGCCGACGGGTATGTGCGGGTGAAGACCCCGCATATCGCTCGGGAAAAAATGTATCAAACGAGCGGACACATCCCATTGTATCTGGAATCCATGTTTCCGCCTCTGGAGCTGAAGGAAAAGGGTGGCGAAGACAACGGATCCGGGAACGTTGAGCGGTACTATCTCAAGGCCATGAACTGCCCGCATCACCATCGCATTTTTGCGGCGGAGCCGCGCAGCTATCGTGATTTGCCATTGCGACTGGCGGAATACGGCTGTTGCTATCGATATGAACAAAGCGGGGAATTGTTCGGCTTAATGCGCGTCCGGTCGCTAAACATGAACGACGCGCATATTTATTGCACGCCGAACCAGTTCGCCCAGGAGTTTAACGCGGTCAATGAAATGTATTTGAAGTATTTCAAAATCTTTGGCCTCGAAAAATATCAGATGCGTTTCAGCACGCATGACCC
>DASYZW010000236.1:0-11730 GCA_035945915.1 Verrucomicrobiia bacterium
GGCCGGCTCCGGCTATAAAGTGGACGCCGCCGCAGACGGCGCCATCGCCTGGGACACTCTCCAACTTAGCCACTACCATCTTCTGGTCACCGACTATAACATGCCGAAGATGTCGGGCGTCGAGTTGCTCCTGAAGCTTCATGCCGCCGGCATGGCCGTGCCAGTCGTCATGGCGTCGGGGACCATACCGATGGAAAAGTTGAAACGGCATCCCTGGCTGCAAATTGATGCCACGCTGCCCAAGCCTTACACTCCCGACGAGCTGCTGGTCACCGTAAAAAGAGTTTTAGACGCGACTAATGGCGCCTGTCCCGGCACCGGTAAATTGGAAAACAGGCATTCAAGAGTCAGGTAAAATGAAGTGATTCCGTTTCGCAGTCCTGCGTTCGGCCCACGGTGTTAGGGTAACACCCCATACACCCGCCCTGCGTTCTCGTTTAAAATAATGGAGTGGGACGAAATTTTTTCCCGATTGATAGTCAACCATCCAAATAATTTACCAACGATATGAAACATAATCGCAATCATGACAATGCCCCGGCATACCATGCGCCTGACCCGCAACTGGTGCCCGTTCACTTTGAATTCAAAGATTCAACAGCCAAGACCGTTTGTCTCGCAGGAACATTTAACCATTGGAAGCCCGATGGCAAAACTTTGCATTCCTCCGGGGAAGGTCACTGGTGGAAAGAAACATCCCTGGCGCCCGGCGCTTACGAATATTGCTTCGTCGTGGACGGCAAATGGATGCCTGATCCATTGGCGCTGGAAACCGTACCCAACCCATTTGGCGGAAGAAACTCGGTTTTACGCGTGGCTACTTCGCCGGAAGAGGCCCATCGGGCCGACGCGGCAAATTTGCCGCTGAAAAACGCAAACAACCAGTAAATAAAAGATATGAATAAACAAAAAGAACCAACCAATAGTGACATGGGCGCGCTCGCTGAAGATGCGCGCGCGCTGATGGCTGCCACGGCCGACGTGGCCGGGGAAAAAGTCAGCGAAGCCCGCAAGCGTCTTGCCGCGGCATTGGAACGCGGAAAAGAAATCGCGGGCAATGTTCGCGACAAAGCGGTCGCGGGCGCGAAAGAGGTTGACCAAAAGGTCCGCGACAACCCTTATCAGGCGGCCGCCCTTGGCGTCGGATTCGGGGTCCTCATCGGTTATCTCGCCGCCCGCCGGTGTTCCCGCAACCGCGATTGACTTCGCCATGGAATTCATTGCCAGCTTGCGATAACCGGGCTGCTGGGTTGATGGTGGAAAAATCAGGGATGCCGCCCGTTTCTGAAATCCGAAAAATCGCATTTCTCGGCGATTATTTGCCGCGAAAATGCGGCATTGCCACGTTCACGACCGACTTGTGCCGCGCCGTCGCCTTGAAATTTCCGGCGGTCCAATGCCTGGTCGTGCCGGTCAACGATCTCGCGGGAGGTTATGAATATCCGTCCGAAGTGCGTTTCGAGATTGCCGAGCAGGACCTGACATCCTATTTGCGGGCGGCGGATTTTCTAAACATCACCGACGTTGACGTCGTTTGCCTGGAACATGAATTCGGCATTTTTGGCGGGCCGGCAGGCGGCCATGTGCTGGCGCTGCTGCGCGAATTGCAAATGCCAATTGTCACCACCCTGCATACGGTCCTGCGCGAGCCGAACACAGAGCAGCGGCGCTTAATGCGTGAGTTAATCCGGCTTTCGACCCGGCTGTGTGTAATGAGTGAACGGGGCCGGGAATTTCTACGCGACATTTATCACGCCCCGGCGGCAAAAGTTGATCTGATTCCGCATGGCATTCCCGACATGCCTTTCGCGGACCCGAATTATTTCAAGGATGAATTCGGCGTCGCAGGCAAACAGGTGTTGCTCACCTTCGGTTTGCTGTCGCCAAACAAGGGCATCGAATTCGCGCTGCGCGCGCTGCCGGACATCATCCGCGAATTTCCCAACATCGTCTATATTGTGCTGGGGCAGACGCATCCGAATCTGTTGCGCGATGAAGGCGAAGCTTACCGCCTGAGTTTGGAACGGCTGGCGAAAGATCTCGATGTAAAAAAGCATGTTGTATTTTTCAACCGCTTCGTCGAACTGGAAGAACTGATGCGATTCATCGGCGCGGCGGACATTTATCTCACGCCGTATCTCACCGAATCGCAGATCACCTCGGGCACGCTGGCCTACGCGTTTGGCGCGGGCAACGCAGTGGTGTCAACGCCCTACTGGCATGCGGCGGAATTATTGACGGCGGAACGCGGCAAGCTGGTGCCCTTCCGTGACGCCAAGGCCATCGCCATGGCCGTAGTGGAATTATTGCGCGACGAAACCTTGCGCCATTCAATGCGCAAAAACGCCTACAAGCTGGGGCGCGACATGATCTGGGGTCGCGTGGCGGAACTTTATGCGAAATCGTTTGAACAGGCGCGACAGGACCACAGCTTTGTTGGACGAAAATCCTCGCCGATCAAGACGCTCGACGAACAACCCGGACAGTTGCCGGAATTAAAACTGGACCATTTGTTCCGCATGAGCGATTCGACCGGCATCTTTCAACACGCAAGCTTCACCGTGCCGAACTTTTCCGAAGGGTACTGCACCGACGATAATGCTCGGGCGCTCGTGCTGGCATTGATGCTGCAAAAGCTGGGCTTCGGTTCGCAGCAACTTGGCATGCACGCCGCCACTTATGCCGCCTTTCTCAACCACGCCTTTGACCGCCGGGGCAACCGTTTCCGCAACTTCATGAGCTTTGACCGGCACTGGACGGAGGATATCGGGTCTGAAGATTGTCAGGGTCACGCGCTGTGGGCGTTGGGATTATGCGTATCGCAGGCCGGGCAGAGCAGTTTTCAGGCGCTGGCCGCCCAACTCTTTGAACAGGCATTGCCCGTGGCGGCCGAATTTGCCTCGCCGCGCGCCTGGGCGTTTACGTTGATCGGCATTGATGAATATTTGCGCCGGTTCGGCGGTGACCGGCGCGCAAACCAGATCCGTGAAGCGCTTACCGCGAAACTTGTCCAACGCTATGCGGACGCCGCAACGGACGAATGGCGCTGGTTTGAAGATGTCGTTTCGTACGCCAATGCGAAGCTTCCACACGCGATAATTCTCAGCGGACGTTGTCTGAATAACAAGCCGGTGCTGGAACTCGGCCTTAAGGCGTTGCGCTGGCTGACAAAAATCCAAACATCGGACGCCGGGTCATTTCGTCCGATTGGATCAAATGGATTTTTCCCCCGGGGAAAGGAACGGGCCATTTTTGACCAGCAACCCATCGAAGCGCAGGCAACAATTTCCGCCTACATCGAGGCGTATCAGGCCACCGACGACATGTTCTGGGTCACAGAAGCGCGCCGGGTATTTGAATGGTTCCTTGGCCGGAACGACCTGGGCCTTGCGCTGTACGATCCCGGCACGGGGGGTTGCCGTGACGGCCTGCACATGGATCGGTTGAGCCAAAACCAGGGCGCTGAATCCACCCTGGCTTTTCTGCTATCACTTGCGGAAATGCAGGCCCTGGAAAATTCACTTATCAGTTTCAAGGAACCCTGCGGCAAATGAACGCCGCGCCTGGACGCCTTTGTCTCGCAAATTTATGACTACAATTAACTCAACGCCACTCCTGGTCAAACGCATGGGCCCGGCTTTGGTCCCGGATCGTTCGCGCGTGTTAATGCGCCCCTTTCGCCCCTCCACTGACGACATCGCGAGGCGAATCGCTGCGCGTACTATCGCGTTGCCGGAAGACGAAGCTGCCAGAGTATTGGGCCAGGTGCTTGGCGAGTTTGCCAGCCGGCACGAACGGGTTGACGCTTTTTTCCGAAAGCGTTTCGAACAGGTGAAGATCTACCTCGAACCTGGCGTCCAATTATCGGAAGAACGGCAGATGCTGATTGGCGCTTACTTCACGCACGAGTATTCGGTGGAGTCGGCGGCGCTGTTCAATCCCTCGATCGTGCCGCATCCTGATCAAAGCGGATTGCCACAAGGATCGCTGCGTTTCATCTTGAGTTTGCGCGCCACGGGCGAGGGACACATTTCCTCCATCACCTTCCGCACCGGCACAATCAGCGCGCAAACAAGCATCGCACTCGAACCGCCCGCGCCCTACTTGACGGAGCCGGAACGCGCGCCAAATGTCGCTTACGCCAAGGGATTGTTCACCCACAAACTTGAGGAGGCGGGGGTACAAAATGATTTTTGCCGCCGAGTGCTGGACAAGCTTCATGAGGATTTCACGTTGAAAGAATTGCGCGCGGTTTTGCTCGCGTCAGGCCTGGCGGATATCCCCGATGCCAAGGCGTCCCGCGCGGCCCGCGGCATCCTATTGCTGGCGGAATCAAATTATGAAGTGAATTTCGCTCCGGACAGCCTTATTTCGCAACGCGTCCTTTTTCCCTCCGCGCCCAGCCAGAGCAATGGCATCGAAGACGCGCGCTTCGTCCGCTTCCAAAACGGCAACGGCAGCTTCAAATACTATGCGACTTATACCGCGTACGACGGGAAGATTACCATGCCGCAATTGCTGGAGACCCCGGACTTTTTAAATTTTAAATTCAGCATGCTCAACGGCCCGGCCGTGCAGAATAAAGGCATGGCTCTTTTCCCGCGCAAAATCAACGGGCAATATGTGATGCTTTCCCGCCAGGACGACGAGAACCTTTTGATCATGTTTTCCAATAACCTTCATTTATGGTCCGAGCCGAAACCCCTGGCGGCTCCTGCGCAGCCGTGGGAATTCATAAAAATCGGCAACTGCGGTTCGCCGATTGAAACTGAAGCGGGTTGGCTGGCATTGAGCCACGGCGTTGGCGCGATGCGGAAATATTGTCTCGGCGCGTTGCTGCTCGATTTAAACGATCCAACGCGAGTCGTTCGCCGGCTGCGCGAGCCATTGTTGTGCCCCAATGAAGAGGAACGTGAAGGTTATGTGCCTAACGTCGTTTATACCTGCGGCGCATTGCGACACGGACGCGCACTTATTATCCCCTATGCGATGAGCGATTCCGCCACCCGTTTCGCCACCATTCCCCTGGACGACCTGCTGGCCGCAATGGACTGACAGATCCGCGATGGTGCGGTTACCGGGTCGGGTTACACCCCATACCGCCTTCATGCTTTTGGATTATTCTCATCGCATGAATAACGAAACTCAGTGGAGCTGAATTTCCATGACTCCCCGGAAAGCCACCATGCGGCAGTGGTTCAATAATATCCGAATAACTGGAGGCCGGCCGCTTCGAAACAAGGCGAGATAGACCAAAAGACGGCCAACATGGCAATAACGGAAGGCGGATTATGTTACAAAGCATTAAACAATTATACGGAAACAAACTGGGCGCAACGGATGGCGAAATTGGCCGGGTAAACGATTTTTATTTTGACGATAAAAGCCGGGTGGTTCGCTATGTGGTTGCCGATACAGGCTCATGGTTGCCGGGGCGGCAGGTCTTAATCTCGCCCCTCGCCTTTGGTGATTTCCATCAGGTCGGGAAAGTCCTGTCCGTTAATCTATCAAAGAAACAGATTCAGGACGGCCCGGCGATGGAGTCGCATAAGCCGGTGTCGCGTCAATATGAAGAGGAATATCACCGATATTTCGGCTGGCCTTTCTATTGGGAAGGTGACGGTTTGTGGGGCAGGTGTGAGTTTCCAATTTTGCCGGTCCCGCCAAAAGCCCTGCCGCCCAAGAAGACCGTTGCGAGCGATCGAAACCCCGAACCTGCCGATGCTCATCTCCGGAGCACGCGAGCCGTCAGCGGTTACCATATCAAGGCAAGCGATGGAATCATCGGGCACGTCTGTGATTTTATCATGGACGATAAAAGTTGGGCGATTTGCCAATTGGTTGTCAAAACCGGCCATCGGTTTACTGGCAAAGAAGTAGAGATACCGGCGGACAAAATTGATCGGATTAGTTACGAGGAATCCACAGTGTTTGTGAATTTATCCATGGAAGCCGTCGAGCACAGTTCCGCGCACGAGATGACTTTGGTCAATGTGGCGGTTTGAGGCAGGTAAGGAGAACACCCCATGGTGAACGCCCTATTGCGCAGCCTATAATTGTTGTATGAAAAACAATGAATTTCCCCAAAATCAAAAGCCGGCCGGGGCCTCACAGCCAGTTGCTGTGGCGGCGCCAAGCCAAAATGAAATTAATTTTACGCCCTCACCGGATGAAGTAGCCAGGCGGGCTTACTTCACTTACGTGAACCAGGGTTCTCCCCAGGGATTTGAAGTGCAACACTGGCTGCAGGCCGAAACGGAATTACTCCAGGAACGCGACCTCACCCGGGTTCACCGTTTTCACAGCCGGTCATAACACAATTTTCCAAAACCACTCTTATAGAAGGATTCGAAAAAAACCGAAATCGTGGCCGGTCGGTTTTTACCGCATCGCGCGCTTTGCCGAGAGGTGAAACCAAAGCCATTTCAATGAGAAAACTGAAACTCATCTGCCTGACCATGATTCAATTGGCCAAACAAGTCTGGTTCCTTCCCGGATCGGTCGCCGATGCCGCCAGGCGAAATCGACGGTGGATAACCCGGAACAAACTTGAAGCCGAACGGCTCGACCGGATACGCAACCCGGATAAATATCTCGGAAAGTGATTGGAGACCTTTATGAATACCAAAATATACGTTGAAAATATCGCCCCGACCACGACAGAAAACGAATTGAAGGCTTTGTTTTCCATCTACGGCAACGTGGCCGAGGTGAATATCGTGCTTGATCGCACTTGTCAAAAGCCGTGGGGCGTCGGGTTCGTCACCATGGTGACCCCGGAAGGCACGCGAGCCGCCATTCATGCTCTTCATGGGAGGCAAATAGCGGAGCACAGGCTGACGGTGACTGAGGCGGCTCCAAAGCAGGAGCGTAATGGTTTGTCATCGCAGCACCGAAAACCGTGCCAGGGTTCAACCGGCTCAACCAAAACATTATTCAAAGGCGCATTATGACTTTCCAGGATCGGCAACTTCAAAAGTGTTACGAATCTCATCTGGCCAAAGGTGGCAAATCATTGGGCGACTTTGGCCCGGTCTATGCACTCATTGCCACGTATGATTGGTTTGTGATGCTCGAAGGAACTCACTCTGCCAGGGTGCATGAAGCGATTGACCACCTCCTCTCGACCGAAATGCGCCCGGCCTTGCGCCATTGGTATGGGCGCTCCAATCTTGAGATGGATTCCATTGCGATTAAATTTAGAAATCAATTGAGTCGTTTGGCGGGAGAGCCGCTCGAAACTGCGCCAGAATTTCCCCTTGAACCGTCCAATGCGTAAATATTCACGTGTTCGTAAAATGAAAGAAACTGTATGCGACGTCCCCGAGGTAATAAAACCAGAAAATCGGTAGCCAAACGTTTTAAAATAACTGCCACCGGCAAGGTGCTGTTCCGGGGCGCGGGTCGCCGCCACTTGCTGAGCACCAAAAATGCTAAACGCCGCCGAAGAATAGAAAAAGCAAAGGTTCTTGATCCAACCGATGTTTACCGCGTCAAACAGAATCTGCCATTTAGTCATTAACGCGGTCGCGTCTTAATTTGCTTTTTCCGCCTCAAAGGCGCCTGCAAGTTACCGGGTTGACCCGAAATGGGGTGGAGACCCCATTGCCGCCGAAATCGTCGCATCTTACTTATTATGGAGCTATGAATACCATTTCTCCCACGCCGCAGGGTGTCAAACTGTCAGTCCGCGGACTTTGCAAGAGCTATACCGGAAACGAAGTGCTCAAAGGCATAGACCTCGAGGTGGCCGCCGCGGAAATTTTCGTCATCATGGGACCGGCAGGCAGCGGCAAGTCGGTTCTTCTTCGGCAGATCATCGGCCTGGAAGAGCCGGACAAGGGAGAAGTCCTGATTCAAGGCGAGCCGATCCAATCGCCGGACATCACCACTCGTTACCGGGTGGCCATGGTTTTCCAATCCGGAGCGCTGCTCACCTCGATGACCGTTGGCGAAAACGTCGGTTTTTATTTGGCACAGCATCGCTTGAAAACTCCCGATCAGATTGCAGAGATTGTGGCCAAAGACCTTCAAGAAGCGGGGTTGAAAGGCATCGAGAACAAAATGCCCGATGAACTATCTGGCGGCATGCGCAGGCGCGTGGCCATCGCCCGTGCGCTGGCCGTCGAACCGCAGTTAATCCTGTATGACGAACCAACGGGCGAGCTCGACCCGGTTTCCTGTGTGAACATTGCCGAAGACATTGTAAGGCTTAACGGGCGGATTGGGGCCACCAGCGTTGTGGTCTCGCATGGTCGAGAATTGGCGCTCGGCATCGCCCACCGCATCGCGGTGCTGGATGAAGGCCGCATCATCGCCATCGGCACACCCGATGAGGTGAAGTCCAATCCGGACCCGCGCGTGCAAAACTATTTAACCGCCGGTATTTCGCCAACGTTGGCGTCTTCCGGCCGTGCGCTGCCAAATGTTTCGATTCCCAGACACGATGTCCCGCCGCCGCCGCCGGCTGCTCCTAATGACGAAGGGCGGGAATTTGGGGTGGCACCCGCAGGCCATTTACACCTGGCGCCCCCGGCCGCGGCGGCCAAGGGAAGAAAATGATCGCAAAAGTGCATAATCCCAAAGGTTGAAATCGCTTCGTCCCTCTGGTTCTTCCGGCGCATCAGGCCGTGCCCGGTTCACATGATCGCCTTGATAATGGCGATGACGATCCCGAATGCTGCCAGAATGAGAGAAAAGATGCTCGTCACTCCGCCGCGCACGCTCGGCGCCAGCGAAAGGACAAATCCAAACACGCCGAAAATGATTGCGACAATCGCCAGCGCGAAGCCGGCGCCCGGCCTGACGAAGAAGCTGGCGATGGCGGCCCCGATGGCAATGATCGATGGAATACTGAAATGCGGTTTATTTTGTGCGACGGTTGTTTGCATAATTCGACCTTTAACGACGGACCCTGGTAATGGTTCTTACCAGCCCGACGACGGCCAGGCCCAGGGCGAGGAGAGTCCACGGGTTGGAAAGAAGAAAGTGACCGCGCCGATGATCGATCTGGTCCTTAAGTTCGTCCAAAGCACTGACGTGCTGCTCAGGTAATGGGAAAGTATGTTTTTCCATAGGCGTTCAAGTTGTGAGTTTGTGAGTTGAATCCCGCGCGCGAAGCCGATGAATTTGCTTTTCACGGGGCGCTTGAGACTGCCCTCTGTTTGCGTATTCATGTGACATGTGACTTGTAGCTCGCGGATGTTAGTTTGGTTCACCGCATTTTATAGCATTCCCGGGACCGAAAACATCGTCCCAAAGCAATGGCGAAAATTTATCGATAAAAGGCAAGAATCTGAAAGCGGGCAGCGCATTTGGACGTAAAATTCGACCCCTGACATACCGGAAACTTTGCATTGTTCGCGGTTGAAATACTGCACTTTGCCCGCATCCGGGTTTCCCTGGACAAATTTATGGTCGGACGAAAGGAGTCCCGAAGGCTTTCGGGGTTCGTGTCACAGCCACCGCAATCCAAGACGCAAGCGCGTATTGGCAGCGGGATGCGATACTTCATGCGCCCTTCCCCATAAACTTTTCCACGTATTTTCCCAACATATCCGCCTCGAGATTAACCGCGTCTCCGACTTTTCGCGCGCGCAAGTTGGTCACTTCGAACGTATGGGGAATGATCCAGACCCGAAATGTTTTTTTGCTCACCGCGGCGACAGTCAGGCTGATGCCGTCGATGGCAATGGAGCCTTTTTCCATCATATAACGCATGACGTTGTCCGGGGCGGCGATGTCCAGGACATGGTCGGCGCCGGATCGTTCCCAGCGCAAAATGTTTCCCGTGCCATCGATGTGGCCGGTCACGAAATGACCGCCCAATTCATCGCCGGCGCGCAACGAACGCTCCAGGTTTACGACGGACCCGGTTTTGAGGCGCTGAAAATTGGTCCGTTTCCATGTTTCATCGAGCAGATCAAATTGAATCAAGCTGGATTTGCCGCGCGCCGAGATTTTGGTCGCCGTCAGGCAGCAACCATTTACGGCAAGGCTGCCGCCGACTTTTAAGCCGCGACCGCTCCGTCGCGCGCGGATCTCCAGGACAATGGAGCCGCGAGAACGCGCGATGCGCTCGACCGTACCGGTTTCTTCGATGATGCCTGTGAACATTCATACTATTTTAAAGGACGACAGCGAATGGTGAAACCATAAAGAGTTCATGCGCTTTGCCGGCCATCACAAGCCAAGACACTACGTGCTGTACACGGAAAATCGTAATGCTCGCTTGCGTCATGGAGGGCGGCGGCTGTGACGAATTTTTTAGAGGACGAACGATGTCCAGAAATGGTCCGATCTAAAACAAAGTCCCGTCGGAATCAACAGCCCGGCCTGACGGTTCGCCGGCAGCGATGGACGTTACCCATAGGATTAGCGTCTAACCTTTCGTGGCCGCATTCGCCGTCAACATCAAATCTTCGCCAACTTTTTTCCAGACCAGGTCCTTTAGCTGAATGGCATCCGACAAATTTCGTATGCCGTCACCGGCCACCGCTTTGCGGGCGGTCATTTCGCCAAGAATGCGCGGTGCGTAAAAAAACACCACGCGGTGGACGAGCTGATTGAAAAAAAATAAAGCATTCGTTTCGCCGCCACCTTCCACGAGGAGGTTCGTAACATTCTCCGAGCCGAGGTGTTTCATTAGCCAATGCAAATCCAGGAACGGGCGGCGAGGAAGGGTTGGGACAGCGCGCTGCGCTGTGCGCATTTTGTCCACCGGCGCAGTCAGCACGTTCACTCGCCTGCCCAGGGCGGACACGCGATTTTTTGGCGCAGCCGGTGAAACAATGATCGTGGTGAGCGCGGCAAATTCGTCGCACACGACTTTCGCGCGCAACGGCGTCCGCGCCATGGTATCCAAAACAAACCGGCGCAACGTTTTGGCTTCTGCTTTCATCCCGGCTGAAATTCCGGGGCGAAACGTCAGCGACGGGTCATCCGCCAGTACGGTATTGATTCCCACGAGCACCGCGTCAGCGCCCTGGCGCAGGTTCATCCCAATCGCCCGCGCTTTCGGGCCGGTGATCCATTTTGATTCGCCGCCCGCCGTGGCAATTTTACCATCCAGCGTCATCGCGGCTTTCACCGTTACGAACGGCGTGCGATGAACGATCCAATGGTTAAAGGATTCATTCAGCCGCGCGCAATCATCCGCAAGAATTCCGCGGACCACCTCAACGCCCGCGCGCCGCAACAAGGCAAATCCGCGCGAGGCGTGATTCGGGTTCGGGTCGGTCGCGCCGACGACCACCTTGCGAATTCCGGCCGCGATGATGGCGTCCGTGCACGGCGGCGTGCGTCCGTGCGTGGAACAGGGTTCGAGCGTGACATAGAGCGTGCCGCCTTTAGGATTTTGCGCGCGATTTTGGGCGGCGCGGAGGGCTTCAATTTCCGCGTGCGGCAAACCGGCACGACGATGAAAGCCGTTCCCAATGATTTTCCCGCCTTTAACCAGGACGGCGCCGACCATCGGGTTCGGAGACGTTGCGCCATAGCCGCGCCGCGCCAACGCGAGCGCGTGCCGCATGAAATGAAGGTCGTGATTGGGCCGACGCACGCGGCAAGTTTCAGGCTCTCGTGCGCCTGTCGCAATCGTTTTCTCGCGGCAGGGACGCCTTGCGCGCGGCGTCCCTGCGCGAATTGCCGGAGATTTATCGACTTAGAACCAGAATCGGACGCCCACGGTGCCATCCACGCACGCCCGGCCAAAGGGAGCCATGATCGCCT
>DASYZW010000237.1:0-4540 GCA_035945915.1 Verrucomicrobiia bacterium
ACATCGCGGCGATGCACGAAGCGCGGCTCTGTCGGGGCGAAGGGCGGCTCGTCTTCGACCCAGCCGCGCTCCGGATGCGTTTATGGTGAGACCGCCAGGTCATTTTCTTCCAACCGCCTCTTTCACGCCGATTCGCGGACACAGTTTAAGCGCCTCGCAATTGGCGCAGTCCGGTTTGCGCGCGAAGCAGCGTCGGCGCCCGTGCCAGATCAGCAAATGACTGAACAACGCCCACTGCTTTTGCGGGACCAGCGCCATCAAATCCGTTTCGATTTTTTCCGGGGCGCGATGCGTGGTCATCCCGAATCGATGCGATAACCGGGCCACGTGCGTATCCACGACCACGCCTACGTTGATATCGAATGCATTCCCGAGCACCACGTTTGCCGTCTTACGCCCGACACCGCCGAGCTCGATCAACTCTTCCATCGTTTGGGGGACTTTGCCGTCGTGCTTTTGTACAATGTCGGCACAGGCCGCCTTGATATTGCGCGCCTTGTTTTTATAAAAACCGGTCGTGCGAATGTCATTTTCCAATTCCGAAACTTCCGCCTGCGCGAAATCCTGCGCCGAGCGATATTTCTTGAACAGTGTTTCCGTAACGATATTGACGCGCTTATCCGTGCATTGCGCGGAGAGAATGGTGGCGATGAGGAGTTCCAGCGGATTTTGATGCACCAATTCGCAATGCGCGTCCGGATAGGTCTTATTCAGGACGGCGATTATTTTTTTCGCGCGGTCGATTTTTGCCTGGGCCGTTTCGCGGGGCATAGAAGGTGATCCTAACAGCGCGGCCGATACGGAGCGATGTTGAAATTTTTAAGTCCCTTCCTCGCAGCGGCCCCGCACCTGGGAGGGCAGATCGAATGAAAACCAGCCACTTTGAGGAACGCATTGCGTTACGCGCCGTTCAAACGGCACAAAGACGTGATAAATCAGCTCAACGTGAGCCTGCAAAATTCGACATTTGCGCGCGCACCAAACATATTGCACGCCGGACTTGCTTTCCCTAATATCCGCACGGAAGGTTCGTCGAAAATAGTCGGGCATTGCCACTTGCTGCCTGTAATTCATGCCGAGCACGCCCCACATCGAGAAGCACTTCACGGCAAGTGAAACTGTCCGTGATGTCGTCATCGGCATGTCCGACGGCTTGACCGTTCCGTTCGCTCTTGCGGCCGGGCTCACCGGGGCCATTTCCCAGACCCACCTGATTGTCACGGCAGGCTTTGCCGAGATTGCCGCCGGCTCCATCGCGATGGGTCTTGGCGGGTACCTTGCTGCCCGTGGCGACGCCGAACACTATGCTCGCGAACAGGCCATCGAGGAGAGCGAGGTCAAGGTCATCCCCGAGACAGAAGCGCAAGAGGTCCGCGATATCTTCCAGAACACCTATGGCCTTTCCGCAGAGGAGTCCGCCGTAGTGATCGAGTCTCTGCGCAAGCGTCCCAAGGATTGGGTCGCTTTTATGATGCGCTTTGAGTTGGGGCTGGAAAAACCCAACCCGAGCCGCGCATGGAAGAGTGCGCTAACCATTGCGATTGCTTATATCGTCGGCGGGGTGATTCCGCTTAGTGCTTACGTGTTCCTTTCCAACGCGCATAGCGCCTTGCTGCTTTCCATAGTCGTTACGCTGGCGGCTCTGGCAATCTTCGGCGGCATTAAAGGGCACTTTACCGGCGTGCCCGTGCTCCGCAGCGCATTTCAGACCTGTACCATTGGCGGTCTCGCGGCCGCCGCCGCCTTTGGCATCGCCCGCTGGATTTCATGAGCGTCACAATCGTAACGCCCAAAATTGGGAGGGCCGTGCCAAATTAAATTTCCCCTGTCGCCATTCGAGATCCAACCCGGCGTTACCGTTCGCCTGTACCCGGGCGGACGCGATTAAGGGAACCTACGGCATTCTTTTTGGCCTGCGTCACGCGCAAAAACCGTAACCCGCACTTGCCCTCATTTCGCCGCCGGGGCGTTGGTTCCGACACCATTCGGCGGCGGATTAGTCGGTGCTGTATAAGCCGGGGCGTTGGTACCCAATACGGAAACGCTTCTCATTTTTGGAGGCAGTTGCTTGTCGAGCGCTCCCAAATACCACGCAAGGCCCAAACCAATCGCGATGACGAGCACAATAATCACGACAGTTTCCACTACCCGGCTTTTCTCACGATACGGGTCGCGCAGATCCCGTTGCGCGCCCGGCGGCAAAGTCGCGATCTGGGTCAAACTCGCGCCGAAGGGCACGCTCAATTTCGCCTTGGCGTTCACCGCCCATCCGTTGGCGTCCAGGATCGGGCCGAGGTTGCGTTGACGCAATTTGAGCCACGCCATGATGACCGACGGCGCTGAGATGGCGAGGAATACGGCCAGAATCGCCAGCGGAATTTCCCACGTCGGCAACCCGAAGACGGCGTGAAAAAGCATGGCCAAGGCACTGAGAAGCGTTGTCAGCACTAAACCGATGGCCGCCAGCGTGCCCGTGTCAATTTTTGTCGGCGCCGCCGCGGCGCCGGGGGTTGTCGCGGTGGCCTGCAATTTCGCGGCTGCCGCGGTTTCGCCAGCCGCGGCGCGTTTGGCGACTTGCTCCTGGATATAGCGGGCAAGCTTTTTGTAAGGCGACCAAAATGCCTGCCTGATACTGATGGGATTGGAAATGATTTGCGTGATCGTCGCGTCGAAGTCGTTGCCCTTGCGATCGTAAAATACTCCATTGCGGCCGACCATCAGGTTTCCGTCGTCGCCCTGGGAAAAAACCGCCACGATGTTGCGTTTTTCGCCGGTCGATTTGCGCGCGCAATCCAGGTAAGCCAGATAAGCGCCCGCCAGCCCGGCCAGTGTCGCATGTTTTGCCGCGTCCTCAACTGTGAGACAAAGATCACAACTGCGCTGGTCCAAATAAAGGCGTCCGGCCTGGAAAGTGGCCGGCCGCTTGCGCGCGTAAAAATCCTTGAAATTAACGAAGTTGAGACACAGGGTGTAAAGGTCGCGATTGTACCGAACCAGCCGGATGGTATTTGCCTGCCCTGCCATCGCCGCGTCCTGGACGATCAATGCGGTGATGCCTTCTTTGAATTTACCGGTGAGAATTTCGCGGACACGGGCCAGACCGAGCTTTTCAACGGACGCGCCGACGCCGCCGGACGATTGTTTCTGGAACGGCGCGAGTTTGGCCTGGATCAAGGTCCACTCGGCTTCCGTCAGCGAATTTCTTTCTCCGAGCAAGGGCTTGACGGCGCACGAGTGCAGATCGGCGAGGGCTCCCGCCCAGGCCGGGTTGACTCCCTCGACGAGCGGCAACGCTTTGCCGGGCGCAACTTCTGCCAGTGGAAAACCGGAAAATTCAGCCGCGTTCGCGCTGATATCCTTTTCGGCAATGGCCACGTAATCCCACGTCTGGCGATTGAGAGCAGGCAGGGCCCGCGAATCAAAAGCGGCCAGCCGGCAGCGCGCGAAGAAGTCGTTCACCTTTGCCGCGACGGCGTTCACTGCCACAGACGCCGCGCCCGTCGCCGCGCCCAGCGGCATGATGTTCCTGTCCGCCTCCGCTTGTTTCCACCAGGTCGAATAGGCTTCCGCCTCCGTAAAAAATGCGTCCAGTTTTTGCTGGTTTATCCCGGGCTTGCCGCTGATGTCCGGTTCGCCGCCCATGCAGGATATAATGTCCGCAATGGCCGCTTTCGTTGCGTCGTCATCGGCCACGTCCGCGGGAACGATGCCGTCGCCGTTGAATTTCGTCGCCGCAAACGCTTTCTCCATGTCGGCGATATCCTCCACGGTGATTTGCGCCGCGTCCTTTTTGCCGATATCGGCCAGGATTTGTTTTGCCGTGGCAATAATGTCTTTTCCCGCCCCGGTCGAGTCGTTGATGGCATCAAGGGGCAACGCGGATGTCCGGGCGAGAAGGATGTCGGGATTTTTGAGAAAACCGACGGCCCATTGGGCGGCGGCGATGACTTCGGGCGGGCGAATGCGGCCGTCTTTGTCCGAATCGATCCAGCCCAGCGTCGCGCTGTCGAGTTCCAGGCCGTGGGTTGGACAGGCGAGGGCTACCCAGAGTTTTTGGTCAAGTTTATCGAGGTTGGCCAGGTCGGCGCCGGATTCGAGCTTGACCTGGTCAAAGCCGCCCGCGCGAAAAAATTTCCAATTATGAGATTTCTCGTTCATGACGGTTTCCTCTCTTCTTGCCCGGCCCTCCGGGCGCCGGCGCGTCAAAACTTATAGTCAATGGCGATGACGGTTTTCGCGTCGTTTTTCAGCCGGCCAGGCGCCGGTCTGCTGTTGTAATTGTCATGCAAATAACATTGCAGGGAAAGGCTTTTGTTTGCCAGCAAATCTGCTTCAATGCCAAACTCAGGGATAATGATGTAATTGCCCCAATCCTCCGCGTCCGGGTCAATTTCCGCGCTGTCCCAAAGGCGGGCGCGGTCGCTCAGCCCAAAATGAAATTTTTCAGTGGCGCGCATAGTCACATGAGATTCGGTCGTTAAGCAGATGAACTTCGGGCGGCGATGGTAGCAGTGGCAGGGTTTTACGGAGTCTTCGTTTT
>DASYZW010000238.1:0-4720 GCA_035945915.1 Verrucomicrobiia bacterium
TACTGCATATCGGATAGATTTTTAAACCATTATTTTTCAATGCGAAATAACTCGTCACCTTCTAAAAATCACAACAAATCCATGATTGAATTCCTAATGCACGAAGATAAGGACAACGTCGGCGTTGCTGTCGTTGATATCAAGGCCGGCAGCCAGGTCTCCGGACGCTCGCTCCACGGCAAAAACAAACCCAAAGTCAAGGTGTCCATGGACATTCCCCTGGGACACAAAGTCGCGTTGCAGGATTTCAAACCGGGCGACACCGTGATCAAGTACGGCGAGGACATTGGCAAAGTCGTCGCGCCCATCAAAAAAGGCGACCATGTCCACGTTCACAATGTCAAAACCAAGCGCTGGTAATAAAAATTTATGAGAATTCCCACATTTAAAGGTTATCGCCGCGAAAACGGGCGGGTCGGCGTCCGGAACCACGTCGTCATTCTGCCCGTGGATGATATTTCCAATGCCGCGTGCGAAGCGGTGGCGAACAATATCAAGGGCACGATGGCGCTGCCCCATGCCTACGGACGCCTGCAGTTCGGTGAAGACCTTGAACTCTTCTTTCGCACCATGATCGGCACTGGCGCGAACCCGAACGTCGCCGCGTGCGTCGTTATTGGAATTGAACCGGGCTGGACCCAGCGCATCGTCGATGGCATCGCCAAAACCGGCAAGCCTGTCGCCGGATTCTCCATCGAACGCCATGGCGACATCGAAACCATCGCCAGTGCCTCCCGCAAAGCCAAAGAGTTTTTGCAATGGTCCAGTGAATTGCAGCGGACTGAATGCAAGTTCAATGAACTGTATATTTCCGTCAAATGCGGCGAATCAGATACCACGACCGGTCTTTCATCCTGCCCCACGGTCGGCAACGTCATCGACAAAGCCTGTGAAATGGGCGGCACCGCTTCGTTCGGCGAAACGTCCGAACTGACCGGCGGCGAACACATCGTAAAAGCCAAAGCGGCGAACGCCAAAGTCGCCGCGGCCTTCACCGCCATGTTCCAGGATTACACCGACATGATCATGAAAGAAAAAACGAACGATCTTTCGGAATCGCAGCCGACCAAAGGCAACATTCGCGGCGGCCTGACGACCATCGAAGAAAAAGCCCTGGGCAATATTGAGAAACTGGGCCGCAAGACAAAGTTTGTGGGGTGCCTGAAACCCGCTGAAGCGCCGACCGGCAAAGGACTGTGGTTCATGGATACGTCATCCGCCGCCGCCGAAGCCGTCACGCTCTGGGCTGCCTCGGGCGCCGTGGTCCATTTGTTCCCAACCGGCCAGGGCAATATCATCGGCAACCCGATTGAACCGGTCATCAAATTATCCGGTAATCCCATCACCTGCTCCACCATGAGCGAGCACATCGATCTTGATGTTTCGGCGATTCTGCGCGGCGAAATGACCGTGGATGAAGCGGGCGATAAATTAATCGAGATGATCCTGCGCACGGCAAATGGCCGCCTCACCGACGCCGAAGCCCTTGGGCACCGTGAATTTGTCATGACCAAACTCTATCGCAGCGCATAACAAAATGGCTTAACGGTGAATTGGATTGATGGATTTTGGACGCCTAAACCGTTCACGCCATCCATCCAATCATCCTCCAATTTTAAAATTCTTTCCGATGCCTGATCGTTTCCATCCTGATTTGGTAAAAAATCTCGCCGTAGCGCTGGCCGCCAGGGCCGGCGTCGGCAAAAAAGATGCGGCCATCCTGGCGGACGCCCTCGTGGATGCCGACCTCCATGGAACGTCCACCCACGGCGTTTCGCGACTGAACATCTACATTCGCCGCATCCAAAAAGGCCTGATTGATCCGAAGGCAAAATTGGTCATTGAACGTAAACATGGGGCCGCGATGGCGGTGGACGCCGGAAACGGATTGGGACAAGTCCAGGCGGTGAAAACTCTGGAGAAAATGATTCCCAAAGCCAAGCGAAACGGCGTCGCCGCCGCGACCATTCGCAACTCGCAACATTTTGGCGCGCTTTCTTATTACTGCAACCTCGCGGCCAAACAGGAAATGATCCTCTTTGCCACGACCGGTTGCGAGCCGGCGATGTCGCCCGAAGGCGCATGCCAGGCATTTTTCGGAACCAACCCCATTGCGGCATCATTTCCCACCGGCAAAGGGTGGCCGGTAAAAATCGACCTGGCCACGTCGATCGTTGCCCGGGGCAACATCATCGCGGCGCAAAAACGCGGCCAACCGATTCCAATGGGCTGGGCCCTGACGCCGGAAGGCGAGCCCACGACTGACGCCACGGCCGCGTTGGCCGGCACGGTTCTTACCATGGCCGGGCACAAAGGATATGCGCTGGCGTTAATGGTAGAGATTTTTTCGAGCGTGCTCTCCGGCGCGGCGGTTGGCCCGGCAATTGGCTCCATGTATAAAAACATGGATCGCAAACAGGACGTCGGCCATTTCTTTTTCCTCCTGGACATCGCCGCGTTCATGGATGTTGCCGAATTCAAAAACCGTCTTGATAAGGCCATCGACGATATCAAGTCCTGCCGAAAACGGCCCGGCACAAATGAAATTCTTGTCCCTGGCGAACGGTCAAATCAAAAGGCCCGGCAAAACCTCGCCGACGGCATCGTCATTGATGAAGCGACGCGCAAGGAGTTGAAAACGCTGTGCGCGGAATTGCGAGTCAAATATACGCTCGAAGATGCTTCCGTTCCCACCCTTTCGGCCGCCAGCTGATTTTTATGATTTTAATTACCGAAAATATTTCCGGCCGCTGGGTGGACGACCTAAAGGCCAAACACGAAGTCGTCCTGGACGCGTCTCTTTGGAAATCACCGGATAAAATCAAGGCGCTGCTGCCCAGTTGCCGCGCTTTGATCGTTCGCAACCAGACGAAGGTCAACGCGGATTTGCTGTCCGCCGCCGGAAAATTGGAAGTCATCGGCCGCGCCGGGGCCGGACTCGATAACATCGAGCTCGCAGCGGCGACTGCCCGCGGCATTGTCGTGGCCAGCACTCCGGACCAAAATTCAATTTCCGTGGCTGAATTGACTCTCGCCCTGATGCTCGCGCTGGCGCGCAAAGTCTGTTCCGCCAACCAGCACGCGCACACCAATGGCTGGGAACGGCAGCGTTTCATGGGCACGGAATTGTACGGAAAAAATTTCGGTGTCGTCGGCCTTGGCCGGATCGGTTTCCTCACCGCAACGCGCGCCCGCGCGCTCGGCATGAACATCCTCGCGCATGACAATTATATCAGCCCGGACGCCGTGGCCGTGGCCGAGACCCGCGCTGAATTGCTCGATCTGAATACCCTGCTCTCGCGAGCTGACTTTGTCTCCTGCCACATTCCGCTCACGCCGGAAACCAGGAATTTCTTCAATTACGAACGATTTTGCCGGATGAAACCGACAGCATTTTTCCTGAACCTGGCCCGGGGTGAAGTCGTGGATGAAAAGGGCCTTTTGCAGGCGATCAAGGAATCAAAAATCGCCGGCGCCGGGCTGGACGTGCGCGAACAGGAACCGCCTGCATCCACTCCGTTTACAGGAATGGAAAACGTCATCCTGACTCCGCACATCGCCGCCTTCACGCGCGAAGCACAGGAACGTGTCGTGGCCGCCATTTGCCAGGACGTTGCCGCCGTTCTCTCCGGGGGCGCGGCAAAAAACTTTGTTAACTTTTCCAAACCTAAACGATTCTAATTATATAATTCTTAACTAAAATAAAGCCACCAAACCTATGAAGTTGTTCATTGATACCGCCGACGTCGCGCAAATAAAAGAAGCCTACTCCTGGGGCATCGTTGACGGCGTGACCACTAACCCCACGCACGTCTCGAAAACCGGCCGCCGTCCCGCCGAGGTTTACAAAGAAATCTGCTCCATCGTGAACGGCCCAATCAGCCTCGAAACCGTCGGCCTGACCGCCGAGGAAATTCTCGCCGAGGGACGGGAATTGGCCAAAATTCATAAAAATGCTGTGATCAAAGTCGTCAACACGCGTGAAGGCCTTAAAGCCGTAAAACAATTCACCGCCGAAGGCATTAAAACCAACGTGACGGTCACCTTTTCGCCGCTGCAGGCTCTTCTCGCCGCCAAGGTTGGCGCCGGTTACATCAGCCCGTTTGTTGGACGCCTGGACGCCATCGGCCATATCGGCATGGACCTCGTCCGCCAGATTAAAACCATTTACGGCCACTACGGTTATAAAACCGAAATCATCGTTGCCGCCGTGCGCCATCCCCTCCATGTTTTGGAGGCCGGCCTCGCGGGCGCCGAAATCTGCACGATGAGCTTCGATGTCATGAAACTGCTTTATGATCATCCGCTCACGGACATAGGCATCGAAATGTTTTTGAACGACTGGAAAAAAGTGCCCAAGCAATAACCGGGACTTCGAGAGACGAATTTCACGAAACGAAACGAATGATCGATGCGGCGAATCAACTGCTTTCCGTTTCTTTGTTCGCGTCAATTCGTACAATTCGTGTCTAAATGCTGGATTCGCAATAATTCGTATCTATGAAAGTTTATCCGCTCTACCTCAACGGCAAATTCGTAACGACGCAGAAGACCATTCGCGTGGTCAACCCGTCCACGACCGAAGTGTTCGCCGAAGTTTGCGCCGTTGACCGCGCGGCGGTGGCCCAGGCCGTCAAGGACGCCCATGACGCATTCGCCGCATGGCGCGCGCTCACCGGCAAGGCCAGGGGTGATTTCCTGAAAAAAATCGCTGATGAAC